>MCBC01000095.1 GCA_001723855.1 Candidatus Altarchaeales archaeon WOR_SM1_86-2
GCAACAACAGAGAGAGCCGTATACGGGAAATCTGTATGTACGGTTCATGGGAAGGGTTGAAGCGGGTAACCGCTTCTTCCTATTCTGTAAATTTTTGAGGGCACTTTTTAAATGAATGCAATCCTTTATTCAATAGTTTGAGATAGTGACATTTAATAACAAAATTTTAATCAAGATTATAGAATGGATGGGAATAGTTCCAAAAACTTTAAAGAAATTGAAATTTTTACAAAAAAGATTATTATAAAAGACTATGGTCAAAAATATTGATTTAGAGAAATTAAGAGATGAGATAGAGAGAGAAAGGGATGTTGAGGTAATCTGTAAGCGTATTTGGAATATTGCTATGGGAAATAAAAAAGGTGCGCAGGAGTTACTCAAGGGTCTGGATTTAGAAAGATTGAAAAATAAAATAGAAGAGGAAGAGGATGTTGGAAAACTCAGTATGTGTATTGGGGCAATTGTTTGGGTAGATAAAAAAATTGCGAATGAGTTACTCAAGAGTCTTGATTTAGAAAGATTGAAAAATAAAATAGACGAGGAAGAGGATATTAGGAAAATTGGTAATTGTATTGCTGAGATTACCGATGGAAGCAAAGAAGTTGCAAAGGATCTACTCAAGAGTTTAGGCACTGAAAATTTGAAAAATAAAATAGAAGAGGAAGAGGATATTAGAAAAATTGGTTCATGCATTTGGGGAATTGCTTGTGCGGATGAAAAGATCGCAACGGAGTTACTTCCTGTTGTAAAGAAAAAAATAGAGACAAACAGGAATATTGTAGGAATTGGTGAGTGTATTCATAGCATCGCTGTAGGAAGTAAAAAACTTGCTGAGGAGTTACTTCCGACAGTGAAGGAGAAAATAGAGGGAGTAAAAGGTACTAATTATAAGGATGAACTTGATGCTGAAATAATGGCTTCAGATATTGCCTACATTACTCATTCAAAGGAGATACTTCCGGCTATAAAGAAGAAACTATTGAAGACGATGGATATTAATGATGATCTGTATGGTGTTGAAGAAAGAATTGGTGAATGTATTGGCGAGATTGCTCAGGGAGATAGAGAACTTGCAGAGGAGCTGCTTCCAACCATGAAGAAGAAAAAAGGAAAAGGTATCGGAAAAATCAGTTGGTGCATTAGTGGGATTGCTCGGAAAGATAAAAAACTCGCGAAGGAGTTACTTCCTGTGTTAAAGGATGCATTATATGCAAAAGGGCGTGCTGGAGACATCGCCTGGTGTATTGAAAGGATGGATGCGGAAGATGAAAAAACAAGTAGGGATATAGAACTTGCAGATGAGTTAGTCAAAAGTTTGGATGTTAAAAAATTGAAGGATAAAATAGAGGCGGAAGGGGATGTTAAAAAAATCTCTTGGTGTATTAATAGGATTGCTCGGAAAGATAAAGAAATTGCATCAAAACTCGTCGATCAACTTGATCCAGAGAAAGCAAAAACTTCTGAAGTTAAGAGGAAGATAATTGAATTAAAAGAGGAATATCTAAAATGATGAATTTGAATAGAAATCTAATTAAAAGATTTATAGAGATATGATGAAGGTTGGAAGGAGTATAGAGAAGCCAATCTAAAATTAAGAAAAATAAGAAACTATAAAATTCAAAACAAAAATGGACTATGTAAACCTAATAAAGGACGGATTTAAATATGCGACCACAGATTGGAAAACGAATTGGAAAAGGCTAATTGTCGGGGGATTGTTATTAATTCCTGGTATGTACTTGCTTTTGATACCATCTATTTTTGTAATAGGATATTGTTACAGATCTATGCAAGAAACTATAAGAGGTAATGATACTCCACCAGATTTTAACGAATGGGGTGACTTGTTTAAAAAAGGTATTGGTCTTATTGGTGTTGGCATTATGTATACGCTTTCTATCTGGATAACATTGGTTGGTTTGTCGTATGTGAGCGGTGAATTTTCAACGCTTTTGAAAACGACGGAAATGAATTCGATTTTTACTTATGGCTTAGTGAGTGTCTTCGTGTTGACTTATGGTGTTTTTTTTGTAATTGCTACATTAAGGTATGCTGATAAAGGAAATTTTGGCTCGGTGTTTAATTTCGGAGAGATATTTAACAGTTTAAAAAGAGGTTATGAGGATTATGTTATTGCGATGGTATTGGTTTTTGCAATAATGGCGATTTTAATGATTCCTGTTTTCATAGTGGCATTTATCCTATCAATAACCGTAATAGGTATAATAGTTGCAATACCTCTCATGGGTGCCTTTATGTTCTGTATGATGATTTTTGAATACAGGGTATTTGCAAACATATATAGAGAAACAAATAAAATGCAAAACAAGGAATCAAAATTTAATTGGAAACTTCCGGTGTATGGTGCGATTGGGTTTGCCATCGGGGGTGCCATCTGGTGGGGCACTATCATAGGTATCATCTGGGGTGATACCCTCTGGATTGCCATCTTGAAGGGTATCATCGAGGGTGCCACCATAGGTGCTATCGGCGGAGCAGCAATATCATTAGTACAGAAAGCTAAAAAAGAGGGGATTTGGATAATATTTGCGAGCACTATTGGGTTTGCCATCGCGGGTGCCATCTGGTGGGGTGGTATCTTTTGGAGTGGCATCTGGGGTACCTTTGCGGGTGCCTTCGGGGGTGCCCTTGCGGGTGCCCTCGGCGGAGCAGCAATATCATTAGCACAGAAATATAAAAATGAAGGGATTTGGATAATATTTGCGAGCACTATCGGGTTTGCCATCGGTGGTGTCATCGTGGGTGCTCTCGTGGGTGCTCTCGAGTGTGCCTTCGATGGGGTCATCTGGTGGGGTGCTATCTTGTGGAGTGCCATCATGGGTGCCATCATGGCTGCCCTCGGCGGAGCAGCAATAGGATTGGCTCTTAAAAACTCGATAAAAGAAAACAAATAAGAAACAACACAAGAAGAATCAGAACCAACAAAACTAATTCACAAAAATATGACTGAAAACTTGAGCGCACGTAAAGAATACGTAAATCCGAAAAAATACAAAATGCAACGGGTTTTTATATTCAAACTCATGAACCATTATTTGATTTAAATGGAAGTCAGATTCAAGATTTGCGAAATTCAGGGATGAGAGTTCTTAAGGATTCAGATATCCCAACTATTTATCACAGTTTAATAGAAGAATACACGGTTGATGAAGTTAAAAAATTAGATTTCGTAAAGGCAGTATATACATATAAAACAAGATAATTTAGACAGGGTTCAGAACTCTCGCTCCACTCCGTTCCGCTCGGTGCTATCGCACTCCGATAACAGCCGATAAACGACTCCACTCCGTTTCGTCCAAAGTTTGCTTATGCAAACCTTCGTTTATCGGCGTTCCGTTATCCAAAATTACGGCATTTTTCTCTCTAAACCCAAAGCCCTATTTCTCAATCCTCACGGCGGTCCCGTAAGCCAATATCTCGGATGCCGCCTGGGTTAACTGGGATGTCTGAAACCTCACGTTAATGACTGCATCCGCTCCCAACCTCTCGGCTTCCGCGATCATCCTCTCCAACGCCTCCTCCCTCGCCTCGGTAAGCATTTCAGTGTACTCCGTAACCTCGCCTCCGACAATATTTCTCAGCCCTGCCAGAAAATCCTTGCCGAACCATTTCGCCCTCACGGTATTTCCTCTAACCAGCCCCAGGGTTTCAGCGATATTTTTCCCTTCAATACTGTTTGTGTTTACCACCATCATTTTTTCCTTTTTTATTTTTATTCGTAATAATGAATAATATAAAATGCCAAA
This sequence comes from Candidatus Altarchaeales archaeon WOR_SM1_86-2, assembly GCA_001723855.1. The sequence continues at coordinate 3,768 of MCBC01000095.1, forward strand.
GAAATCAGAAAAAGGTAAGGGGGATAAAGCAAAGGATGCGAAGGCCGGGAAACAGACGGAAGAAAAGAAAGACGCTAAAGAAGAATTCCAGCACAGGGTAAGGGTTTCCGGAGTGATACTTGACGGTAATCTAAGCATCAGCAATGCCTTGACCCGCATAAAAGGTATCGGGCACCAGATTTCAGGCCCAGCTATCAATGTCATAGGGGTGGATGCAAATACTAAACTCGGAACTTTGAACGACAAAGAAATCGAAAAGGTTGAGAATATTATTGAAAACCTGGACAAACATTTGCCCGGGTGGATGTTAAATGCCCGGCGAGATAACGAGACCGGAAAGGATATTCATTTAATAGGTTCTGACCTGACCATGAAGAACAGGGATGACATAAACATACAGAAGAGTATAAGATCATACCGGGGGATAAGACACGGCCAGGGTTTGCCCGTGAGGGGCCAGAGAACAAGAACATCTTTCAGAAAAGGGGTTACACTGGGGGTTCAGCGAAAAAAGAGGGGTTAATCACGAATTAATAAATCCTCATTTTGTTGGAAAAATGTTTCCGCCATTTTTTTATTAGACACAGAAATATAAATAGGTGATTACTCCTTCCTCATCATCCGCAGCAATATTAAAAAGAACATTATCATAATTAACAGGGATTTCCATTTCATACAATTTGAGCTAAAAATGCTCAAACTAAATTGTGTATATTTTCAATTATTCTCCTTCTATTATTTTTAATGAGACCTCCTCCAAGGTGCCCGGTATCACCCCAGTAATGATGATGGGGGGTTATACCAGCATCCTCCCATATATGTTTTAATGGCGATATAAAGTGTCGCGCATTAAGGCATAATCATGAAAGGAACCGAGTACACCAATGGCATATATAGTAAATCCCATCACGGCACTCGTAGCCAACCCATTTGAATGGGACTTTAGACCTGAACTTTCTTCCGACCTACCACTGGCTATAACCCGGGCGCCATAACAGCGCACCTATCATCACGGGTAAATAACAACCTGCTGGGACATATGCGATAATAGTTCTATGTAAAAACGGAATAAATAAAAAAATAAAAAATCTCTGCTACTTTTAACCATCATCCCCCATGTTAAGATCGGTTGGTTGATGGCTAAATTAAACCCGGGTTTTTACAAATATTTTATGTAAAAGGACGGAAAAATATTTTTTTTCTTTTTTGATAAGGGAAAAATCACATTAATCCAGCACATTTATCTACTAAAATCTCCTCGGTCTGCGTTTCTGGTAACAGTCCTTACAATAAGTTGGTCTGCTGCCATCCGGTTTAAACGGTACTTCATCCTCTTTCCCGCACTCGGCACAAGTGATCTTGTGCATTTCCCGAGGTCCGCGATCAAAGTCACGTCCTCGTCTTTCTCTATTCATTTTTATTTATTTAGATTATTACAATTATAAGATAATAAATAAAAACCCAACAATTAAAAATTTTATGGAAAATGCGTTAATTAAGATAGATGCAGATCTTGATCAATGCAAAAATCTTATAACTCTTTATTTTTAAACACCGATTTGAAAATCAACCTATTTTGTTAATAGGGGAATTCGTGTTAAATGGGATTTATTTTCCTCTGACTGAAATTCGATTCCCTCCATAATATCCTTCAGCTTGACTCTAATGGTCATGTTTGTTTGCTCCTACTTATTGTTTACCGATAAATATCAGCATGTTGAGTGTATTATCGCGCTAACCCTTCTGCCATTATCTTTTAATTCATTAAATCTTTCTATCGCCCTGGAGGTTTCCAGGACCTCAACCCCTGCAAATGAGTTTAAGATTCTTTCATCCACCCGGACCATCTCATCATATCCAATACCTATTATCAGAACATCCGGTTTTTCATCCGCTAACTCTTTCACTTCATCCAGTGAAACAAAATGCGATTTCTCCCTGATGGAGAAAGAGCCGTCATCGTGGATTTTCAGGTCAAAGTAAGGAAACGGCATGCTGGAGTACACGGTAAAGCCAAAGGAATGCAGCCCGAATTTCCCTAATACCAATGCTGATAGGATGATAAGTCAGAAATCACGAAATAATATAAAAACGATATCCTCACATGGTATTTCTTATATCACTTGTAATTTTTGATTTTTTTAAAATGCTATGCTATGATCCATTTTTGAAGTGTATTTATTAACTTAAAAGTCCAATATATAATAGCACAAAATAAATGCACTTTTGAAATAAAATGGATCGAATACCCCCAATTAAGGACATTAAAGTAGAATTTACTGAAGATGGACTTACTAAGCATGGTTTGTTCGGCTTGCTTGCTTGGTATTTAGTTGAAATATTGGATTTTGAGAAGCGATGCGAGATTGTGACTGTAAAAAGGAAACGCAATCGTGATAAAAATAAGTCCATAAAGCGGCGTAAATGTAAATTTCCTGAACCTAAAATGTGTATCGGCATCGTTGCAACAATACTTCTAGGGATAAAAAGATTTGAGAAAATCGATGATAAACTGCACGATGAAGTACGAATAGCAAATATGATTGGTTTAGAAAAATTTTTTGATAAAACAACGGCAAGAAAATTCATCAATGAGTTCCAACTATGGCACCTACGACAACTGGATCAGATTAATACGGATCTGTTGAGAGATTTTGGCGAATCGTTTAGACAGGACTTTGCAGTGTTGGACATTGACGCAACAACGCATTCTGTAGAAAGCAAAAAGCGCGAAGGTGCAGTCCCGGGATATAATAAGAAGAATCGGGGTAAGCCCTGCTATCAGTGGTCTATTGGATTTATTAGGGATGAAATCGTGAGCCAGGTTCTTTCTAAAGGAAACACCCATTGCTCCCAACGATTTAAATATATCGTGGAGGATGTGGGAAAAAAATTAGGTACATGTAACCTGATCATTCGTTTAGATGAAGGATATATGTCTGCGGATACACTGAACTATAGTGTTGAGAATGGACTGCAGATAGTCATCACTTGCAGAATGGATTGGATATTGGCCCAAAAAGAAAACAAGATAGACCATTCCAGATGGTTTGATCATAATGAAACAACAAGATTATTGGATGCCGGTTTAGTGAAAGTAGTCTCAGAATGCCCACATAAGTTTCGTGTTATCTTTGTTGAACAACAGCAGGAAAAAATAAAAGTAGTTGACGACAGAGTACGCAAAACAAAGAAACCCAAAAAGTATGCCATAGTATCGCGTCTGAATGCAGAAATGGATGCAGGAACATTATACGAATTCCATCACCAGAGACAGACAATCGAAAATTTTTTTAAAGAGTCGAAAAATCCATTCAACTCTAGCAAGATGCCATCTCAGAAATTCAGAGGTAATGAAGCGTATCTTCACTTGGTGATGCTTGCATATAACTGTTTTACTGTTTTTAAAAAAGATATTTGCCAGCAGAGTGGAAGATACACGGTCTTGAAAAAATTAAAGATAAGATGATTGACCACCCGGCAAAAATAATTGTAGACGAGGATGGAATTTGGACTATTAGACTAAATAAGGAATATAAATATCAATGGCAAGTGCTTTATATACTCAATGAGATAAGAAAGAAAATTCTTACAATTAGGGCAACAAACGCATTACTTAGAGATAATGATTAAAAGTCCAACTTAAATCGTGATTTCTGAAGTATCTTATTCCTGTTCATTATTCGTTATTTTTTATCTTAATTTAAATAAAAAACATGATAACCTACGCGGATATTAAAAGGATCTATAGATTGGAGAAGAA
>MCBC01000096.1 GCA_001723855.1 Candidatus Altarchaeales archaeon WOR_SM1_86-2
ACAGGGTACTGCAAGGGTCTTCCACCAGGTCCCCATGCCACAAACAACTTTAGTTTGATGATATGGCCGATACCCTGCGTGGGTATGGGCGAGTACAGTAACAGCATATATGTAGAAGGAGTTACTGCGTATTCATGGGGTCATAAATGTGCATGCTGCCAGGACCACAGGGAACCTTACTACCCGGGTACTGATGTATGTATAGATCCACCGCAGTGCTACGAGGAAGACCGATATCTTGATTTCGGTATGACTCGGGCTGAATTTAGAGCAATTTGCGCATAAGGTAAAACAGTGATACTATAATTTAAAAGATTGGGGAGGGGTTTATTCCCTCTCCATTATTTTGTTTTTTGATATTTTTTATTAAAAATAACCGAGGATAAAAAGATAAAATGAAAAGATGTGATAAAAATACGAAAGGAATAATAATTGCCCTGATTGCTTTGACGGTGCTTTCACAATGCGTTTCGGCAGATACCATAGGTTCAAAGGTTAATATACTATGCCCGCCCGTTACCATAACCGGTATTTCAATGACTGATGATTCCTTGCTTGACGGTTTCCAGGCAGAGCCGGTAAAACCGCCATGTATTGATGTTATAAAGTGCAATACAACTCCTTCAAGCAAGTGCTGTGACTCCTGCGGGTGTTTTTACATTGCAAACGGCAGTTTTGTAGGTGTGAATGGAACGCACTGTCCTATAGGGTATGGTCCCGGTTATCAGCCGGCTGGTTTTGCTGCATGTGAATATGACCCTCCTTACTGCACGGGTCCACCGTGGAATAACGGGTGTGATTTTGATGCAAACGGGAGCTGGGTCGGCAATAATGAGGGGGGCTATACTTATGATATAAACGACGGCTACACGATGGGGCTGAAAAGGGTGCAGGTTAATGTTACCATAAACGCAAGCGGTGGAATCAAGTGGCTCTGCAAAAACTTCCAGGCAGGCGGAAGTGTTTCAATGACGGTTGATAACTATGACAGCCAGAAAGGTACACAGAAGGTATATGCTCTTGACGACCCGGGTGATTGCGATGAACCGGAGGGTAAATTCAATGCGACATGGACGGGGTATTTCTACATGCATTACTGGGAAAAGCCCGGGAAATATACCGTAACCGTTAGTGCCAGATCATGCTGCAAAGCGTCAGATAAAATGAGTGAACTTTTTGACTATATGACAAAAGCAGGAATATGTATTACACCGCCCGGGAGGAATATAAACTTCGGAAGGGTAACGGCATGCGGCAGTAATGTAAGTGCCGTTGCTAACGGAGATTATATCCAGAGTAATTGCGGGCAGTGCGATTTATGCTCGGAGCCTCCTACGCTCAGGAACATAGGTAATGTAATGATAAATTTAGGAGTCCATGCAACCGACATGATTTCTAATAACGGGGGCGACAGCAGCAGGATACCTGTTTCACATGCCCCTGGCGGTCTTTATGGCGCATTAGGATACCAGCAGGGCGTTCTCTGGATAAATGTGGATACCGGGTGGAATGACCTGCAGGATAAAAAGGAAATAATTATCCTGCCGCCCCAGATGTACTGCAATCACACGGAACAACAGGGGTGTAATGCCAGTACTCCCTGCGCGAATGTTACCGTGTACGATAACGGTCTCCCGCCAGGTCCGCACGCGGCAAACAATATAAGTTTGATGATATGGCCCATACCGTGCGTGGGCCCGGGCGAATACAGTAATTCAATATTTGTATCGGCAATTCCGAAGGATTTATGCTGCCAGGACCACAGGGAACCTTACTTGGGCAGTTCGGAATGCATAACGCCGCCGCAGTGCTACGAAATACCCGGCAGGTACCCTCGCGGAACGCCGTGTGAAACAGTGATTTAAAAAGACGGGCAGAGTTTCTTCTCCATCCAGTTATTTATTTTTATAACCCATAGTTCACGGTATAATAAAAATCTTAATTTTAATTGCAGGGGATTTAATAAAAAGTTTCATGTGCTTCGTGTGAGTGCCTATTTAATTTAGAGGGTTAATCAATTCATTTGGTTGCGGGTTAAAGGAACGGTTAAAATTAAACGGGTTAATTTTATTGAAAATTTTTTACAGTTACAGGATTTCTCTTTTAGAATAATCAATGGCAGGTGTATTGCCGTAAATCGCGGTTTTACACGAACATTTCAAAATTAATGATTTTATAGATTTTATACTGCGAGAATTTACAATTTTTTCACATGAATTTTTACAAAATTTTTGTAATTTACCCCAAGAATAAGTATTCATTCAATTTTAACTAAAAAGAACACGCTGTCCCATAAGTATATCTCCCCGGGATTTCATAACACTGGGGGGGCAAAACGCAGGTATTATTTTTAGGGTATAACGCCTCTCTGTCGTCCTGGCAGTATTTTCCTTCCCCGGCAATAGCAGTTATTGTGAATGTATGCCGGTATATCCCTGCTTTGACGCATTTTAACGGGTATATCATCAGGTCAAATGAATTTGTTGCGTGAGGTCCGGGAGGTATTCCGTAGTAATCAATGCAACTGCAGTGGGGCGTAAAGCGCATCTTTTCAGGCGTTGTTTGTAAATCATTCCATCCGTTACCCAGGTTTATCCAGAGATTGCCCTGCAGGTATCCCGGCGACGGGGGACTGGCTTTTGATGCGGGAATAACATCCGAACAACCGGGGGATATACAGACCATATCCGTGCTCTGCACTATCGCATTAACCACTGTGTTACCGATATTTCTTATCGTTGCCCGGGGAGAGCCAATGTCTGACTGGTTGCAATCGCCCATATTCATGTCCCCATAAGCCGTTGCATTATCTGCCGTACAACTCACCGTTCCGAAATCCAAATTTACATCCCGGGGGGCAATACAGAGTTGTGCAGAAGATAAATATTCAAAATTTGCATTTTTGGATATAGACGAGCCGCACGCATTAATTGCGTCAACTTTTACGGCATAAACCCCGGGTTTTTCCCAGTAGTGCATCTTAAAATTGCCGGTCCATACCCCGGAGGTTAAGGTAGGTGCAATTGTTGAGTTATTGCATTCTTCGGGACCGTCTAATTTTATCTTATATTTTTTATGGCTTTCATAGTTGTCAATTATCATTTTAACGCTTCCGCCGTCCTGTAAATTTGAGCAGACCATCTGGATGCCGCCGGGATTTGAGATATTTACCCTGACGGTTATGTTTTTAATTCCCGTTCCGTCAATTCCCTTATATCCGTCGTTTCCGTCATAACAATATGCACCATTCCCGTAACCCATCCAATTCTCGTTTTCATTAAAGTTACATTCGCCGGTACACCCGTCCACGGGATAATTATTGCATGAGGCATAACCCGTCGGATAATATCCCGGTCCAAACCCCGTGGCGCAGTGTGTTCCGCCTTCGCCGGCATAACTGAAGCCGCCGGGATTGCTCGTGTTCACAATGTAAAAACACCCGCAGTCGCCACAACAAGAGGTTGAAGGTTTTGACGAGCATCTCAACAGACCCATGCATCTTCCCGGGACGGGGGGAGATATTTGAACTCCCGTTGATGAGTTGTCGCTGTCATTCAAAATTTCAAGAGAATTTATGACTATGGGCGAACAGGTAATAGTTACTACGGAACCTGATGTATATGCGTGGGAGTTGCATGAAATTGCAAATACAAAGATTAGAATACCGCCAAATAAAAAAAATTTTGAATACATTTTTTACGAGTAATTCTCCTGTTATATATTACTAATATAGGAATAAAATAAAAATAATAAAAAATTTTATTCAATGATGAGGAGTTTATGAACTTGCTCAATAAAAGGCGGTAATTTGATGCCTTCCAGCGTTACGCTCCCGGTGAAACCGATATTTCGCGCCTGCTAATTGAAAATTTCCGTACTCCGATATTCTGCGCTCGCATTGAGCAAATTCTTTTTATGCAACCAGCCAGTCAGCGGTATTTCTTATCAAGTCGCGTCTTTCATTACCTGCATCAGGAATACCGTCAATTGCAATAGAAAGGTAAAATGTCTTTCTAATAGGAGTTCCGCCCGAGTATGTAATTCCTAATGTAGGACCGTCTACTATAAGAAATCCTGTTTCATTGTAGCATCTTATACCAGCCGGGTCGGGGCCCTCGCCCTGGTTAAATGTTTCTACACCCCCGTTTGCAGGACTCATGTGTGTAATACTTGCCGTACCTCCATTAGGCCACATCCTGCACCATGAAAGAGTTGCAGTTATCGGGTGTGTATAAGTATTCTCCTTTGTTCTTATAACTTTGTTTGTTATAGAGGCAACATTATCGGCTTCCCCGCGCACCACATTATTCATGAATGTGTTGTACCAGCCGGCTCCCGGGTTTTCAAACTGGTATTGTCCTATTCCCCATCCTTCAAGCATCAATCTCCCGCCCCCGGCTACATAGTTTTGAAGCAGGGTTGCCTCGCTCCCGTTAATCGGGTCTTTTAAATCACTGCATGACCATATCACGGCGTCATAATTCTGGAGTTGTAGAAGTGTGGGAAGCCCGTCAGATGTCTTTATTATAGTTACGCCGTAACTGTTGTACCCGACGATTGCAGCCTGGAAAAGATTGGCATTCCTGGTGCCATAATCCGTTCCCCCGGTATCATCGTCAACCACAAGTATTGAGGGTCCGCAGCCATGCCCGGGATATTTATTTGGATTGCCGTCATCGCAGTCACCCTCACACTCCGCAAAACTATCACCGTCGTTGTCCTGCTCATCCAGTGGAACCTGCCCATTGCAGTCATTATCCTTGCGGTCGCATACTTCCGGATTACCCGGGAACCTGTCTTCATCGCCATCGTCGCAATCAGGATTCAAAAGGAAGCAGTTTGCTCGCCATGTATCTCCATCAACATCTGTGCAAGTTCCGGCACAGTAAGCATCGGGATTGAAATCTGTTTGACCGTTGCAGTCGTTATCAACGCCGTCATCACAATACTCCAAAGCACCAGGATGTATACATATTGCGCATAGTGTAGTTCCTGCACCACATCCTGCGGGTGTACCTGGACATCCTCCGGGAGGATCGTCAGAGGTATCATCATCACAGTCGGTCCCTGCAGGTGCGGGACAATTCGGTGATGTCCCATTAAAAGTGTCATTATCATTGTCATTACAGGAGCAGTAAGAGTCGTTCATATCAATGTCCCCGTCACAGTCATTGTCTATGCCGTCATTGCAGATTTCCAGTGCATTCGGTTTTACTGCTGCATTGCTGTCGTTGCAGTCATTTCCTGAAGTGTTCTGACAGCCCGCAGGAACACAGTTGAATGTAGTGCATGTGCCGTCTATGTTTATGTCAAAGTAAGTATCGCCGTCATTATCACAGTAATAATTTATTGCAGGACATATACCCGGACCGTCAATTGTTCCGTTGCAGTCATTGTCATTGCCGTCGCACAAGGTCTCCACGAACTCGTAAGGACTGTCTTCAAGAGCGTCATTTCCACAGCAATTTAAGGCACCGCCGTTGCCTGTCCAATTAAAACCACCTGCTATACAGGTAAAGTTACAATCATCTGCGGTTAAACCTTCATCTACGCGAAGTTCGCAGTTGTTGTCCTTATTGTCGCACAATTCAGGAGCGAAAGGATATACTGTATTATCGTTATCATCGCAGTCAACACCTGCACCTGCACAGCCCGCAATCCCGTTGCCTACATCAACCCCGTAAGTATCCGAATCATTATCGGTACACGGGTCACATGCGTCACCCGGGAAATCGCCGTCGCTGTT
>MCBC01000097.1 GCA_001723855.1 Candidatus Altarchaeales archaeon WOR_SM1_86-2
ATAAAGCATTGAAGGAGCATCCGGAATATCTGCCGCCCCGCGGAGAGTCCGAGATTCCTTACCATCTCGTTCCGGTTGGCAGGATAAAGAGGATTTTTTACCCAGAGAAGCGGGTGCCGAAGATAATGAACAATGCTGCGGATGATCTGGAGATCAAAGCCAGGAGGTTGATTAAAATTTTCAGCAAAGAGATTCCGATTGAAAAGATCGGGGTTACGGGTTCGATTTTGATAGGTGTGCACCGCCCCGATTCTGACATTGACCTTGTAATCTATGGAAGGAAAAATTTTATGCTCGCAAGGGATTTGCTTAAGAAATTGATCCGCGGCGGGATAATTGATCAATTGGATGAAAAAGAATGGGAGGGTGCGTATAGAAAGAGGGTCGGAAATAAAGACCCGGACTACTACACCTTTGAAGAATTCCTGCAACACGAGAAAAGGAAATTTAACAAGGGGGTTATCTCAGGCACCAAATTTGATATTCTCATGGTGCTGGACGATGACGAAGAAGATAAGGCGGGAAAGGAAAAAGGCTGGAGAAAGATCGGAAAGATTAAATTGCAGGGGGTTGTGGAGGACGACAGTTATGCATTCTCCTACCCCGCAAGATACGGCATCTGGAGCATTGAAGGCATCAGAGAGTTGATCTCTTTCACACATACGTACATGGGGCAGGCGGAAAACGGCGAAAAAATTGAAGTATCGGGCGTTCTGGAGGAGGATGAAGAAGGCAGCAGAAGGGTTATCGTGGGCACGACAAGAGAGGCGGTTGGGGAGTATATCAAGGTTTTAGAGGTTTGAGTATTTATATATGTGTATCCACATATTATAAATAGTACACATAAAAAATGGTAAATATAACTTTATCAATCCCCGAGGAATTGTACAAAGTGGTTAAGAAGCACTCTGAGATAAAGTGGAGCGAAGTAGCAAGGCGTGCTATGTGGGATTACGCAAAGAGGTTAGAGGAGATGGACAGGATAGCAAGCAAGAGCAAACTGACGGAACACGATGCGATAGAAATCGGTGAAAAAATAAAAAAAGGCATATGGGAACGGCATAAAGCACAACTTACGGAATGATTACAAAGGATGATTTTGATTGTGGACACCAATGAGGTAATATCTTCACTGATCAAAGATTCTTTCAGGCGAGAGATTCTATTAAATCCGAAACATAGATTTTATACGCCGGGGTTCACTTTGGATGAGATTGATGAACACTTGGATGAGATAGTGGGGAAAACATCGCTCAGTAAAGAAAATGTTAAGCAGTTGTTGGATAAACTGTTAGAAAATATCTCTGTTGTTGAAATGGAAGAATATATGGGTAAATTAAAAGATGCCCAAGAGATAATTGGGGGCATAGATGAAGATGATGTCCCATTCATTGCATTAGCATTGTCCGTTCAAAATGATGGTATTTGGTCGGGTGATGACCATTTTCTTAAACAAGATAGAGTTAAGATATGTTCAAACCCGATGTCTCTTGTCCCTTACAACAATCAGATCACCAAGAGTTAATCCTCCTTTTTCTGCTTTTGTTTCTTTAAACTCCACATCTTCCACCTTCTTAATCAATTTTATCCTCAGCACCCTTTCCAGTTTCCTGGCGACCTCTGTGGTCGGCTCCATCCTCCCGGATTCAATACGGTGGATCAGGGATGCCGATGTTCAATCAACTCCTCTTCAAACTTTATCCCGTCTTCTTCAGTAACCGGTTTTTCCTTACCCTCCTCTACCCTCCTCCTTAACCTTGGCTTTGGTTTGCGAACTACCGCCACTACCTCCCCGTAACCTGCACACCTGTCGCACGCAGTAACAATTGCTCCCTCAACCCGGACCCGCTTTCCCACTTCAACATACCCCCCGCATATTTCACACTGCATCTTACATTATAATATTCTACTTAATTGAACAAGAAAAATTTTACGATCATAAATTTCAGGAAGTGAAATTTATACAAAAATTTTTATGTCTTATTATGATATTTATTCAAAACTTTAAAAAAGTTTTATATGGAAATTCTTCCGGGAATCGAGATAATTGACCTGGCTCTATACATCAAGCCCAAAAAGACACTTATTTTAGCGGACCTGCATCTTGGTTACGAGGAATTTTTAAGGGAATCGGGCTGTTTGATCCCGGAATTCCAGTATGAAAAGATCACAGGGCATCTGAATGAAATTTTTGCCCAGATTGAGGTGGAGACGGTAATAATAAACGGGGATTTGAAGCATGAGTTTGGAAGGATCTCGAGACAGGAGTGGAGCGAGGTGCTGGATTTTCTGGATTTTTTGTCCGGGAATTGCGAAGAGGTAATCCTGATCAGGGGTAATCACGATACCATAGCGGGACCGATCGCAGACAAAAAGAACGTCGGATTACGAAATCATTATTTTTTTGATGATCTGAAGGTCTATGTTTCGCATGGGCATAAAATCCCTGATGACCGGGATTTTCATGATTCAGAAATTGTAATAATTGCCCACGATCACCCGGCAATCGGTTTAAGGGAAGAATTGAGGGTGGAGAAGGTCAAATGCTTTCTTTGTGGTTCCTGGGGGGATAAAAGGTTAATTGTGATGCCTTCATTCAACTTCGTTACCGAAGGAGTTGACGTTCTGCAGGAAAGTCTGCTTTCCCCGTTTCTGCACCGGGATCTAAGCAGGTTCGATGCCTATGCCGTCGAGGAAGCAAAAGTTCTTTATTTCGGAGAACTAAGTCGGTTTTATTAAGACCTAATAACCCTTGCAGTTCTCCAGACATTCCGCCTTGTCCTCGCCCGAGAGCATGTTACATGCTGCGCAAGGATCACCCATCATCTCCTCAAGATCCAGAGCTTCCGCCGGCGGAATAAAAACACTGGCCTGGGGCGTATCAAGATCAACGTTTGTAGCGATCATTCTATAGCTTAGGTCCGCGCCGTCATATAACTCGGTCAACAGCATCAAATACTTTTGTGGATGAACACAATACCTGTATTTTGTCCCTTCAGATTCGAGTTTATAACACTCTGCAGCAAAACCTGCGATATTCTGCGTCCCGTCATATAATGGTTTTTCCGGGTCTTTTTCGAATTCCTCGGATATGTCATCCCAGTCGCCCGTTCCAGCAGATGCGGTTTTGAGGCAACTCCATTCTCCTTCGCTTTTTGTGCACACATACATGCCGTCTTCTATTATAAATACCGAACCTTCGACCATTCCTCCTTCCGTATCCTTCACGGCGGTATCCATTCTCACCTTCTCACCCGCAAAATACATCGTCATCTTTGATATGCCCTCCATGTCTTTCCCGGTGATGTCATAGCTTACCGTGTACCCCTTTGGCTTTCCGAGGTTGAATATGTCTGCTAAAGACATGCCCGGCTCTTCTACCTCTTCTTCCGGCGCCTCATCCTCCGCGGACGGCTGCTCGCCAGACGGCTTTTCAGTATCCTGAGACGGCTTCTCCCCATTGTCACCGCCAATGCACCCGCTTACCAATACAATCGCAAAGATCGCAACAAAAAACACCCAGATTTCAAGTTTTTTCCCTTCCATTTTTTTAGTATATTTTTAACGAATACATTTATATTTAAATAAAATGACAATACAGGATTTCTAACATTCTCCGCTAAACCATTTTTATAACTATCCACATACCCCACACGCATTCATCCTTCCCCGCCATTAAACTCAGATCAAATCGATAGAATCTTCAGAAAAGCCTATGTTCGCTAAAACCTGCTTTGCCTTTGACTTATGGTCCCCCTGGAGTTCGATTTTATCACCCTTTATCGTCCCGCCGCAAGCCAATTTTCTTTTTAGGTCAGTGGCAATGCCCTGTATATCCACGTCTTCAAAACCATCGATAATCGTCACGGTTTTACCGAACTTTCGCCGGTCAGAGTACACCCTTATTCTCTGTTCTTCCTTCGTTACCTCACTGCATACACAGAGTTCTTCTGGAAGTCCGCACTTTGGACAAATCATATCTTACCTTATATTTTTGTATTAAGAATTTTTATATAAAAAGCATATAAAAATAAATTAGTTTTTCTTTCCCTTTTCGTTTTGAATCGTTAAAATCCTGGCTATGGTGCGTCTTATCGTGCTCCTCTATTTCATCGTCCTCCATTTCCCTGATTTCATTTGCTCTGAGTATTGCCATTTTATTTTTTGCTCAAAATAATTCTTGAACTATTGTATCCCGGATCAACGTGTATTTCCGTGCTGGCGGGAGTATGAGTCTCTGAAAACACCCTCAGGGTGTATTTTCCGGATTTGGTGTCCGAAAAAATAACGAGCCCCTTATCGTCGGTGACCAGTTCACTTCTCTCACCGTCTTCGCCAATAAGAGTAGCCTTCGCATTCATTACAGGCATTCTCGTTCCGGATTCAACGACGGTAACATTAAGGCTCCCAACACCCTCTCTATGCGTCACTACAAGTCGCTCTTCCATTTCCTCCCTTCTGCGCTGAATGATCACAAATCCAACAACCGCCACCAGACACAGAACGACCATGGCTGCTGCTATTATATATAACCGGTTATCTGGATTCAAGCGGACATTAAATTTGTCCACCCCTCCGTTTATCTCTGCTTCAAGATTTTCAGGGGACATTTTCAAAATTCCGGAAGAGGACATATCTCTGCGATTTTCCGTGTATATATCCACCGCATAATCTAACGACTGAACTGTGCTGACGGCATCTGATGCCAGTTTCCCGAGATCGGCGGATTTTCCAATCGCCGCGCTCCCGATTTTTCGTAAATTTTTATCCGCCGAATCTATTTTAGACTTAACTGCATTCAAATCCTTATCCAGTTTATCCAGTGAATCCGTATAATTTTTATGGGTCATTATAACAGAATTTGCATTATCATAGTTGTTGTTGTTCATTAATAGCATCACGGATGATGATAATGCATCCATGGAAGTCAGCGTGGAATGTGATGAACCGTTTACCTCATTCAGCGCCTCTATAGCATCCGCGATACTTCCGTACTCGTTATCAGATGCATACCCCCTTATCTCCCCGCTTGATATTACGGCGTTCAGAGCATTTAGCGCATCTTTAGAAGTTATATGTATCCCGTTAACAATATTCTTATTATTCTCTAAATTATCTGAAAACCCATCAAAATCGTATCTAACAGTGGTGCTGATATACATGGCGGCTATTACCTTCTTCCCAATCATCTCATCTCTTGTCCTGATGCCGTTTTCATCAAAGATGGAATATCCTCCCGCCACAGGGTTCTTATATTCAACAACGTCATATCTTTTTCCCTCTACAATATATGAGCCGATATACACCGGCTCAGAGTCAAACAGTACCATGTCCCCGGAAGCATTCAGGATAATTGCTTGTTTTTCTTGCTCGGATATGAAAGCGGTTGCGGCTGGGGTATCAGGCTGCTCCGGGGGGACATCAGGCTGCTCCGGGGGGACATCAGGCTGCTCCGGGGGGACATCAGGCTGCGGCGGCGTTGAATCGTTACCAGCGGAATCATTCACCGTTTCATTAACCCCTGATACCATGCCCGCACCCATGCTAACAACAAAAAATAACACAAAAATCTTTAACTTCATATTAATAATTAATTCCTGAAATAAAAATCACTTGTACTTAGCAACCACATCCAATATTTTCTTTATCTGCTCCTCATCATACCTGAACCTTTCTTTTGCAAATATCGCTCTTATCCTGTCAACATTATCCGGGAGAAAATCACATATTTTCACAATATGTTCATCCTTTAAATCCAGATCCAAACCTTTAAGTTCATCCCCCATCTTCTTTACATCTCCAACCCCGAGTTTTGAGAACTTTCTTGCATGATAAAGTGCCCTTTTTTGCTCATAAAGCAATTCCATTTCCTCGGTTTCATACTCCTTATCCGTTTTTTCCAGTATTTCCCTCGCCTGCGCCAGTGTGATTACCTTTTGCTCAAGAATCTTCATTTTTTAATTTATAAAAATTAGAAATATATTGTCTAATACATATAAATAAAATAAAAAGAATAAAAAACAATAAATAACGGCAAAGGGAGATTTTTCGAAAAAATGACTGAATGGACTCTCACAGAAGAAGGCATGGAATTCCTTGAGGAGTATGTAACCCGGGACATTGGCTTCGGCGTTAATGAAATCAAACACAACAAATTGTTTAAAAAGGTTCAGGGGGATAATTTCACGGATATTCTGGACGAGAAAGTTGACCGGAAATCGGTTTATTCTACAAAAGCCGTATCCATGAAACAATTGATCAGATGCTCCTCTGAGAAAAGGGTTGTGTGGGGGATTAAAATGAACCTGCTTATCGGCATTTTACTTTACAATAAGGATTTGGGCATAACCGAATTGGCGGGGAAGTTGGGGGTTACGAAATCAACTGTGACCGAGCATATTTCTCTCCTGGAAAATTGCGGTTTAGTCAAAAGGACGGATAAGGAGACGCATCTGTCTGATTTTTTGTGATTAGCCCGTGAAAAAATTTTTTGATCGCGATTCGGGGGTTTTTTAAGCGGCGGGCTTCACATCCGTAAATTCTATAAAACTTTTTATAAACACTGCAGGAATCTGTGAATCGTGCAATTTCAAGTGATTTTTTAAGAAACATATTTCTATATAAACTTTTTCATCTAATTATCTATGTGGTCAAATTTCCTCCTGAAATTGGAGAAAAAATAAAAGATGAACACATTCGGGAAAATATTCAGGGTGACTACCCATGGTGAGTCGCACGGCAGAGCGATAGGTTGTGTGGTGGATGGTTGCCCTTCGGGTCTGGAGTTGAGTGAAGAGGATATTCAAAAAGAACTCGATAGGAGAAAGCCCGGGCAGAGTGATGTTACAACCCCCCGCGGCGAGGAAGATAAGGTGGAAATCCTATCGGGGGTATTTGACGGGAGAACCCTTGGAACCCCGATATCGCTTTTGATCTGCAACAAGGATGTGGATTCAAGCAAGTACGAGGAGTTGAAGAATAAGCCGCGCCCAGGGCACGGAGACTTTACATGGAGGGAGAAGTTCGGGCACGTGGACTGGCGCGGCGGTGGAAGAGGAAGTGCCCGTGAGACAGCGATGAGGGTGGCAGCAGGGGCGATAGCAAAGAAGTTATTGGGGAAATCCGGAATTGAAATTTTAGCTTATGCCAGGGAAATCGCAGGCGTTGGAGTTGATCTCGATTTTAATGAAAAGGAAATAGCGAAGTACAGGGACATCATTGAATCAAATTCTGTAAGGACAATTGATCCCGGGAAAGCAAAAGAGATGGAAAACGCTGTCCTTAAGGCAAAAAAAGATGGTGATTCCGTTGGAGGCGTTATCGAAATTGCTGCATTGGGAGTTCCAGCGGGTTTGGGAGAGCCGGTTTTTTATAAATTGGATGCGTCCATAGCGTGTGCTTTAATGTCGATTCCCGCTGTGAAAGGAGTTGAGATAGGTAAAGGTTTCGGGCTGGCGGCAATGAAAGGGAGCGAAGCGAATGATGAATTTATTGTTAAAGAAGGTAAAGTTAAGACAATAACGAACAACTGCGGAGGCATTTTGGGCGGGATTTCAGATGGGATGCCGATAATCGCGAGGGTTGCGGTAAAGCCGACCTCATCAATCTCAAGGAAGCAGAGAACGGTTGATTTAGGGAATATGGGGGGGGCAGAGATTGAAATTAAGGGACGCCACGACCCATGCATAGTGCCGAGGGCAGTCCCGGTCTGCGAGGCTATGATGGCTTTGGTTTTAGCAGATCTCGCGTTAATTCACGGGCTTATACCAAAAAGACTAACAGATTAATTTTTTCTTTAGATTAATTTTTAGTATATGAAAAAAGTAATAATCGCGATCATAATCTGTATTGTGTCCCTGCAGGGAGTTCACGCTGTACACAAGTCGTGTGGCGTGGCAGAAGAAAATTTTAATGAGACATATAATGAAGTCGAGCTGCAAAATAAGAATGTAACGGTTATCGTGCATTATTTTGAAAAGGATAAAGAATGGGCGGACAGGGTCCTGAACTTTACATCGCAGGCAGTTATATTGATGGAAGAAATTACAGGGGTTCCATACCCCCCGGAACACCAGGGGGAATATTACGTTGAAGTTTTTGGTGCGGATAAAGAGGCGATAGGGGATTTTGGAGTGGAGATTGACGAGTGCGGGATATGGATAACTCCAACCATAGGCTTCTCTGAAGAACATAACGATGCCATCCTGGCACATGAAATCTCTCATATCTGGGCGGGCTATAAAACAACTGTTGATGAGCGGTGGCTGGCGGAAGGTTTTGCAAATCTGTACGCGCATCTTGTTCTTTTGAGAATGAACCGGACATATGAGGCGGAATGGATAAAAGCCCAGGAGTTCTTGGTTTATTGCGACGGGAAATCTGCGCTTGACTTCCCGTTGGATGAGTTTGTATATCCGGGGGATACCCCCCGCAACATAAGATTCGGGTATGCTAAATCCATGGTCTTCACATACATGATACACGAAAATTACGGTCTGGAGACAATACAGAAAACAAACCATGAACTCTGGATGAAAAGTGAAATCCCTGACAGCAAGGAGTATAAAGAAGCCATGGAAGAGGCTGTTGGACATAATTTGGATGATCTCTTTTCCGGGTGGGTTTTTTGGGGGGAATATAAGGTGGAGTTTAAGGAAGCCGATGAGTTTTCGAAAGGCTATGATAATGCCATGAGTGAATTAAGCAGTGCCATGAGGTTCTCTAAGGAAAATAAGGATTCATTGAATGACTCATGCGTTGATCACAATCTTGAAAAAGCAAAGTTAGAATTCGATGCGGGACACTATAACAAATCGGTTGAATATTCCGCGAGGGTTATCAATGAGTGCGGAAAAAAGCGGATAGGACCAAGCGTCATTATTGTTAAGCAAGCAGAAGATGAAAGCGAAACGTACTATGAAAGCGAAGATGAAACGGAAGAACATCCAGGGGATGAAGCAAATACAACGCTCTTGATCGTCGGCGTATGTTTTGTCGGCATCATAGTTCTCATAGTTCTCGCGATATTATTCTTACCCAAAGACAGAAAACATACCGTAATTAAAGAATCCGATTACTACAGTATCCCGGAGGACGCGGTAGAGATAACCACCAGGGAGAATGTCCGTCAGTTGATTATTAGAGATAAACGGGTTGTGAGATGCAGTAAATGCGGGTCTTACTATAGTGAACGGGGCTGGAATATGTATGGCAAATGCATTGCTTCGGGCTGTAGAAATTAAATGTATAGAGGGGTAATCGGCACGACATCATTGAGACAATTCAGGTTCGTGATAAAGGACGGTCAGGAGAAGTGGGTCAAGAGGGATGAGTTCATAACCGTAAGGGAAGCGGTCACTCAGAAATAGATTATTGGGAGGTTGATTGAAGAATCGATGAAGAGGATGAAAACTTTTCATTCCACCCCTCATATTTTTGAGAGAATACGGTATTGACATTTTTATCAATAATCATTTAAATATTGACATTTAATTATCAAAAATGGAAGTCGGGAGAGTAATCGGCACGACATCATTGAGGCAATTCAGGTTCGTGATAAAGGACGGTCAGGAGAAGTGGGTCAAGAGGGATGAGTTCATAACCGTAAGGGAAGCGGTCACTCAGA
>MCBC01000098.1 GCA_001723855.1 Candidatus Altarchaeales archaeon WOR_SM1_86-2
AAGAGAAATTGCAGATGATGTTGAATCCGAGATAAGGAAGATTAAACTTGATTTTGTTTCTTCTCCATTGATCAGGGAGATTACGAATATCAAGTTACTTGAACACGGCCTTGAAGATGCCCGCGCAAGGTACACAAGATTGGGTATGCCCGTCTATGATGTCACTCAACTGATAAATTTCGGCAGCAAGGAGAATGCCAATTTACAGCACAATCCAGAGACTACGCACAAGCTCATGGCCGATGCAATATCAAGGGAGTATGCCCTGATAAATGTTCTGCCTCTGGATCTGGCGGATGCGCACATGACTGCTGAATTACATATCCACGATCTTGATTATTACGCCAGCCGTCCGTTCTGTTTGCCAGCCAAAGAAACCGTTATCTTAGCAAATCCGGAAGGCGAGGTCTTAACAACAGAAATAGGTAAATTTGTAGATAAGATAATGGAAAAAAAGAAAAACATTAAAAATATTGGCGGGAATGAAGTTATGTTTTCTCCAGGATATAAAGTGTTCTCTTTTGATCAAAAATCTTATCAAATACAGCCCAAAGAAATAACAGCGGTAAGCAGGCGGGAAAATGGTGGGGAAAAGATAATCTCTTTAAAAACCAAATGGACCAAGAGGACTATAAAGGCTACTGAAAATCATGAAATCTTTGTGTGGGAGAATGGCATCAGAACAAAGAAACTGAAGAATATGAAAAGAGGGGACAGGGTGATAATCCCATTAAAACTGCCCGATATTAACAAAATAGAGAAAATAAATCTAATTGATGAGTTTCTAAACCGGGTGCCTGAATCTGATCTGAAGACAGTATATGTCAGAAATTTCTCTGGGTACAAGAAGTTTCTGAGAAATATATGTGGAAAAAATCTACAAGAGATATTTGACCAAATTGGAATAAAGTATTACGGGAATTCTATTCCTATTCTAGAATTTAAAAGATTATATAAGGAGTTCGGACTTCCTCACGAAGTTGCAGCCAATCTTACCTTGGGTGTAGGTGGCTCAGAAAATGAACTTAATACAATTCTAAAATTCTCACCGGAATTGATGCGACTTATGGGTTATTTTGTTGGTGATGGCAATTACAATATAAATCCAAAACCACCAAAACAGAGCTATAACCTGGCAGTGACCTGTTCAAATCCCGAAATACAGGAAGATTTACAACATTGTATAGAAAAATATTCAAGATATGCAACATGGTACAAAAATGATGGGAAGGAGAGAGGAGATCAAGTTTATTTCGGGGGGAAACTTCTATATTTAATATTTAGATATGTTTTTGGAATTGTGCCAAAAGCAAACCAAAAGAATGCACCAAGATACTTGCTCAATTCATCCATAGAAAACACATCAAATTTTCTCTCAGGTTATTACTCCAGTGATGGTAATCTCAATGTAGCAGAGAAATATTCATTATTTAGGGTAGAGTGCAACACGGCATCAGAAGATCTTTGCTCTGATCTATGCTATTTGTTCGGGAGATTTGGAATTTTGCCATCTACAGGTATTAAAAAAACAAACGGGTATGCAGATGGACATAGGATAGGTATCGGTGGAATAGAACAGGTAAAAAAATTTAGAGAACATATAAAATTTATTGATAGCAGGCGGAATCAAAAATTGCAGGAACACTCAGTTAAAACACAAGGATCCGGTTCTCCGTTAACTAAAAACGGTATAGGCGATGTTGTATTTGAAGAGGTAGATTCAATAGAAATAGAGGAATATTCCGGACATCTTTATGATTTAGTTGTGAATGGAACCCACAACTTCCTTGCTGGAAATAATGGGCCTATGGTTATCCATAATTGTTTTTCGCACGACCTTAGATTCTTTTTGAAGAACGGATTCAAAGCCGACGGCACAGGAGCCCACACATCCGTTGCGGGACCTGCGAAAAGGGCGGAAGTTGCGTTTTTGCATGCCGCGAAAATCCTTGCTGCGTCACAAACCAACTGTGCTGGCGGGCAGGGCTACAACTGGTTTAATTCAATCCTTGCCCCGTATGTTTCCGGCTTGGATTACAAAAAGATACAGCAGTTAGCCCAGATGTTTATCTATGAGATGAGTGTTGATGGAGAGGAAAAAATTCCCATATTGGATGGTGATGAATTCAAGATTATGAAGATAAAGAATTTTGTTGATAAGATTATTGGAAATAATGGGGTAATAAGAAATAACAAAAATGAGATTGTTAAATTAAATTCTAACTATAAGGTTCTGGGCTTTGATGAAAGAGGGGTTGTTAAATTTTTGAAGATAACTGGAGTGAGCAGACATAAAGCACCTGAATTGTATGAAATCAAAACAAAATTTGGTAAAAAGATAAGGGTTACCGGACACCATTCCCTCTTCACTTTCGATGGGAAAGATATAGTGCCGATTGAAGCTGAAAAACTCAATGCAGGGGATTATGTTGTGGGAATAAAAAATATAAATGTTTTTGTAGATAAAGAGTATATTGATCTTTATGACGAGTTGTGTGAAGTTGATAATAAGTTCAGGGTTACGAATCTGAGTAAGTTAGTGGAATTTTTAGGTAAGAACTCGGGGGAACTTGGAGATAAGTGGTTTGTGAACCAGTTACTGGAAGGAAAAAGAACCATAAGTTTTAATAAATTGAAGGAGATAGTTGGGAGATATGATGTTCCGAGGGATATAATAGATGAGATTCTTGTTACATCATCCACTTATTCTAAGAAGAAATATTATCTGCCATTAAAACTTCCAATTTCAAAGGAATTGTTAAGATTGCTCGGTTATTATCTCGCAGAAGGTTATACAAATGCCTCTGACGAAGGAATGGGTGTTGGTTTAGGGATAGATCATAATATGCTGGTAAAGGAGGATGTAAAGAGATGCATAAGGAATGTTTTTGGGGCAGAACCATACCATGCGGAGGAGTTTAATCTAAGATTTGGTGGAAAACTCGGGGTCTTTTTATTTAGAGATGTTCTAAATCTTGGAGAATATTCTACTGAAAAAAAACTGCCTGATTGGATATTAGTCCTGCCAAAGAAAAAATTAAGAGAGATATTGAAGAGTTATATAACAAGTGATGGCTGGGTCTCTGATTCAAGATTAATAGCATTTACAACCTCAAGCAAGGAGCTTAGGGGGCAACTTAGATTTATGTTTTTGAGATTTGGCATCCCGATGAGGGAAGACATTGTGAGAAAAAAAGGCGATAAGATTATGATAAAAGGTGTAGAGACGGAAGCATCTGCAGATTCTCATCGCCTGTATATCTCAGATTACAGATCCGCAGAGAAGTATTTGAAGGATATCGGCTTTGTGAATGAGAAGTCAACTAAACTTACAAAAATTTTAGAACAAAGAGAGGATATGCAAACACCAGAACATATGTTGTTGGATATTGGTGGGGAAATGCACAGCGTTGAATCCATAGCGTGTAATCCTCTTGGTCATGACCTGTGTATGGAGAAAATTACAGGGATAAAAGAGGTAAAGGAGGAGGGATATGTGTATGATCTGGAGGTAGAGCCGATGCAGAATTTCATTACCATGAAAGCGTTAGCATTGCATAATTCACAGATGTATGTGGCAAGGGGGGGGCAGATGGTCTTCTCATCCATTGACTTGGACTTCAAGATTCCAGAGCATTTAAGAGATATACCCGCGGTCCAGCCGGGGGGAAAGGTTAATGAAAATGTAACATACGGCGATTTTGATGATGAAGCAAACAAATTGTTTAACGCGATCACGGATGTTTACCTGGGTGGAGATTACTGGGGGAAGCCATTTAATTTCCCAAAATACGAGGTTAAGATTTATCCGAAGGAATTGGATAAGCAGAAGGATGAGTTGCTGAGAGTTTCCGAATTGGCGGCAAAATTCGGGACCCCTTATTATATCATCCAGCAGCCGTATATGCCAGAATTCTCCTGCTACCAGTGTTGCGCGTATCTAATGCCGCTGGACGACGCCACAACTGACGAGGATCTGCACAACGGGACAGTAAGAGGGGGAGCCCTTCAGGTTATAACGCTCAACCTGCCGAAGATCGCATACGATGCGAACGGGGATGACGATCGATTATTTGAGTTGCTCAGGGAAAGAATGGGGAAGGCGAAAAAAGCACTGCTTTTGAAGATGGATACTATCAGCAGGAATATGGGGAATAATCTTTTACCCTTCCTGTCTCAGGAAGTGGATGATAAGGGCACTCGCTATCTTGAGCCGGATAAACAAAGTTATGTTATCGGGTTGGTGGGCATGAATGAGATGGTGAAATTCCATACTGGTGAGGAACTGCATGAATCTGATGATGCATGGAAATTCGGATTAAAGGTTATGAAGGAAATGAAAGATATTATCGCCGGGTTCAGGGCAGAGACGGGGCTGAACTTTACACTGGCGAGAACTCCGGCAGAATCAACGGGGTATCGCCTGGCATCGATCGACTTTGATAATTACGGGGATATCGTGATTGCGAATGGCGACCCATCGGATAATACGCTGTATTATACGAATTCTTTTCATGTTCGCCCGAATGCTAACATACCATTATTCAAAAGGTTGAGTATCGAGGGTTCGTTTCACCCTCTAACGGATGGGGGGGCAATGAGCCATGTATGGCTTGGGGAAAGTTACCCAAGTTCGGAGGCATTGTATGAATTGACCAAAAAAATAGCAACAAAAACAGCCATCCAGTACTTTGCCTATACCAGGGATTTAACCGTATGCAACAGATGCAACAAGGTTGTCGGGTTCCTGGTAGGCGCATGCCCGAATTGCGGAGCCACGGACATAACATGGGAAAAGCAGGCAATGGACGATAAAAGCATTTTGATGAAGGATAAAGGGGAAAAAGGCCAGGAAGTTTACCTTTAATTTTTATTAATTTTTCTAAATTTTAAAAATAATGATTGATATAACCAATAAGCCAACCGTTCAGAGAGCAGCAAAATCCGTGGGGAGTATTAGATTAAGGAAGGAAACAGTTGAGTTAATCAAAGCAAAGGGGGTTGAGAAGGGTGATGTGTTTGAGGCTGCGAAAATTGCCGCGATCATGGCTGTTAAGAAAACACCCGAAGCAATTCCTTACTGCCATCCGATTCCAGTAACCTTTGTCGGGGTGGAATTTGAAGTTCTTGATAATTCTGTTTCCGTGGAAGTTGAGGTAAAAAGTTCCTCGCAGACAGGGGTTGAGATGGAGGCCCTGTGTGGGGTCTCTGCTGCGCTGCTTACGATCTGGGATATGGTCAAGAGGTATGAAAAGGACGCGAGGGGGCAGTATCCTGATACGCGAATCGAGAATATAAGGGTTCTGGAGAAGGCCAAGGGGTGAGATTGTTTTGGTTTTTTATAATGAAGATTCATCTAAAGGCGGTTAATCCAAACAAGTTCGTATATACAGCCGGATATGAATTTAACTGCATGCTCTGTGTGTCAATCAAAAACAACCTTCTGAAAGGTTGATCATCAGAATGAATTTTGGGGGGCTTACAGCCCCCATAATGCCTTGCAGCATATAGTTCATAGAGGTAACAAATCCTATGAAGGTTATAATAATATTGAGAATCATACAGTTTGTATTACAATCAAAAATCCAAGAAATTCTTCAAAATTTTATCCAAAGTTCTCATGAGCAAGAACTTATACTGGGTTAGTGAGAAGT
>MCBC01000099.1 GCA_001723855.1 Candidatus Altarchaeales archaeon WOR_SM1_86-2
AATCCAAACCGTTTCGATCCCTACAAACAATTCAAGTTCCGCGTTAAGTGGGATGGTCGATATGTTGCAGGGATTTCCATGGTAAGCGGGCTAAGGAGAACGACAGAGGTTGTCATTCACCGCGAGGGCGGGGACCCCAGTTCTTCCAGGAAATCCCCCGGGCAGACGACCTATGAGCCGATCGTTCTGATAAGAGGCCGCACCCACGATGAGGCATTCGAAAAATGGGCAAACAAGGTATGGAAATTCGGCGCAGGCGCAGGCGCCGAGGCGTCGCTGAAAGACTTTCGAAAAGATATAATCATAGACCTGTTTAACGAGGCAGGGCAAAAAGTGATGTCGTTCAAAGTTTACCGGTGCTGGCCTTCTGAGTATGTTGCGTTAGGAGAGCTGGATGCTAATGATACCTGCACCGCTTTCGAGTCCATAACCCTTCAGCATGAGGGCTGGGAACGCGACACCGATGTTAAAGAGCCCAATGAACCCAGTTTTTAATTCTTTCAATAAATAAGGGAAGTGAAAATAGAGAACAGATTAAATCTCACCCCGCCTTCTCCATCTCGCGCTCCTTCTTTTTCTTAACCGCTATAAGAGTTTTTGTGAATATAGATTAAATTCGGTAGAGGAATTTTTTATATATGTTGGATAATATATAACGATGAAAATATTTGATTTCAGCGCAAATGTAGTCGATAGAATTGTAAGTGAATTACGGGACGCAGAAAAATTTATTCGGATTGCAATCTTTCAGCTGCACAACAAAGATGTATCCAAAGCATTAAATGAGAAATTAAAGGAGGGGGTGACAGTAGAAGTATTCACGTTGCCATATGACAGCATCAATGAAGATATACGGGTTGAAGTTACAAAATTATTTAAAAATCTTGAGGAAAATGGTGCTAAACTCTATTTTTGTAGATGGAATGTTGGAGACCCGGAGAGGACTTCAACAGCAGTTGGCAGATGGTATTCATTTCACGGCAAATTTGTTGTTACAGAAAAATGTGCCATTGCACTATCTGCAAACTTTACTCAATACAGCGAATTAGATGCGTTGATTATTTTTAAAAATGAAAAGGATAAAATCAAAGAATACAATAAAAAATTTGATGAACTCATTGATTTATACATACGAGAAACTTCCGGTTATATTGGAACAATCAGGCAAAAGATAATTGATACTAATTTACCTAGAATTTCATCGGTATTTGAGTTGCCCCCTGTTATAGAAACCGAAACGCACATAAATCACTGGATCAGGCATTATCCCTCTTCTCTTTGCCCAGGAGATGTACCAGTTGAAGACAGATTATATTTAACACCTTTTGACTGCCGAGGAAGAAATTTTATTATGGGTTTGATGTCAGAAGCCTCTGAATTTGTCTATCTCTCAACAGAAAGTTTCACAGACCTTAATTTTTCAAAATTCTTAATGAAAATAAGGTCCAGAGGACTTGATATTAGAATACTGAGCGGTGCAACAAGCATGGATTTTACAGATAGAATGCAAAATATGCTTCGTGAACTTTTAGCAAATGATGTTAAAATCAGAACCACTGAAAAAGACATTCACGCGAAACTCATTATAACAGATAAGCATGTGGCAATTACATCGGTAAATCTCAATAAGATAAATCTTGGATTTAAGAAAACAAACCAATATTGGAGAGAAAATACCGAGTCAATATCAATTTGTAGTGATCCTAAAATTTTATCGCAGGCTAAAAATCAGTACCTTAATATTTTTAATGACAGCATTGATATTGAAAATATATTAGCAGAAAAGATAGAAAATCTTGTTGGAAGTATGTTTACCTCAACATTTGGTCTCCGATCAAGAAAAGAGGTGAAAAAACTTTTTGCACAATTAATTATCAGAAAGGAAATTCAGGTAAAAAAATTTGTTCTGGGTATTGGTAAAATGACCGATAAGTTGATGAAGTATTTCAATAGAAATATGGTTGAGAAAAACGACTTCTTTTTGTCTTTGATACTTTATCATTTATCTGAAAGAAAACATGATTTTGATCAATTAAATGAGAAATTAAGCATACTTAACACTGAAATAAACTTGAGCGGGTTACTTGAGTTATTGTTAAATGAAAACTTTATTGAGAAAGCAGATGATTTTTACAAAATTAAATTAGACAAATTGTTTTAATGAAAATTCGTAAAAATGAAGTGTGATATAATCCATGAGGATTGCGAACAATATCTTAAAGGGAACTTGACTGAAAAGTTCGATTTGAGTTTTTTGGATCCGCCGTTTAATCAAAATAAAGAATATTCGAGTCATAATGACAGTATGCCAGAAAAGGATTACTGGGATTGGATGAAGAGAGTTTGTACTTTGATCCTTAAAAATACTTCGGAAGGGGGGGCTATTTATTTCATGCAGCGGGAAAAAAACACCCAATATGTTTTAGAAACTTTAGAATCTTCTGGCTGGACATTTCAAAACTTAATTATATGGAAGAAAAAAACATCTGCCGTTCCATGCGAAAAACGGTTTGGAAAACACTACCAGATAATAGTGTTTGCAACAAAAGGTGAAACACCTCGTGTCTTCAATAAATTGCGGATTAATCCGCCTTTATTAGTGACAGAAAAGCACCACCGTCCAAGAGGGGTGTATGTCACCGATGTCTGGGATGATATCCGGGAACTAACTTCAGGTTATTTTGCAGGGGATGAACCATTAAGATTTAAAAATGGCGAGCGCGCTCATAAACAGCAGTCACCGGTCCGATTACTTGCAAGAATAATTTTATCTTCTTCAAAAGTCAGTGATACGGTTTTTGACCCGTTTGCTGGAACAGGGACTACCCTTGTTGCTGCAAGGCAATTACAACGAAATTCGATTGGAATTGAAATTGACCCCACTAATGTCTCTTTTATTGAGAATAGACTTTCTCAAGAGCGGAGAAGTGACAATATACTGAAATGTAGGGATTATTATATTTACACTGAAAATTTAGATCGTATTTGGCCTCTCCAGGAGAAAGGAGGAAAAGGACAGACCACACTAAAATCATATAATCTCCAGCATCCCTCAGAGATTCTCTCTTAAGAAAAAGCCCAACCTTCACCCAGCCTTCTCCATCTCGCGATCCTTCTTTTTCTTGACGGTCTTCAGCCGGAAGAAGTTTTCGCGCTCCATTTCCTCGAGTTTGGCGGTGATGTATTTTTTTGTGCGGGTCAATTCAGGGATCATCACGTATTCCAGGGCGTTAACCCTCCTCTTCGTCTTCACGATCTCATCAGAAAGCCGCTTTAACGTCTCCTCGGTCTCAACCAACTCAAGGATCTCATTTTTAGCCTGGTTGAAGTCGTCAACGGCGCGGTCAAGGTGGGTGGAGGTGAACATCAGGGAATAGCCCCTCTTTTTTTCATCCTCCCGAGTGTATTCTATCTTGGGTATCCGGACGCCCATAACGTTCGCAAGCTTCAATTCTATCTCCGGCATCTCAGGGATGCTTTCCGCGATCGACCCGACCTCCAGAACGCCTGTAATCGCTTGTTCTTTAATCAAAGAATTAAAGCCGCTGTCCATGGTTGAAGCCAGGTTGTCCCTGACCCCCCTCGCCTTCTTTGCCGCCTCAAAAAACTGCATAACAAGCGAATCCCTCTTCTTCCTCAGCAGTTTATGTCCTTTCTGCGCCAGCTTTATGCGGTTCTTTGTCCGCAAAAGCATCATCCTGGTTGGGTTAACGGCTCTTTGAGGCATTTTTTATTATACGAATTTTTTTAAGAAGTTTTAAATAAAAATTAAATTTCAATTGAAGATCCATTATCAAGCAAGTGCACGTTCTTGTTGATCTCATAGCCCTCCTCGGAGGCAAGATTGGCGTAATTCGCCCTCATCTCGATCCCGCCGTGGGCGGGGATGATCCGCTCCGGCTTGAGTAAATTTAATAACCTCCTGTGGTCCTCTTTTGATGCATGCCCTGAAACATGAATGTCCCTGAAGATCCTTACCCCAAACGATTTCAGTTTTCTTTCAAGGACATAGCGGTTTGTCTCGTTCACGGGATTTGGGATAACCTCCGTGCAGAACACTATGTTATCCTTTTTTCTGAACCCGAACGGGAATTTGCTGTCAGCCATCCGGCATAACACGGATTTTTGCTCGCCCTGGTGCCCGGTGACCAGGAGGAGATAATCCTCCCTTCTGCCCTTGTCGATCTTTTTAAGTGCGTTGCCGACGGCCTTGGCATTGGCAAAAATCTCGGCATGGGGCGGGATCTCCAGTAAGCCGAAGCGTTTGGCAAGCTGCACCTGGAAGTGCAGCGATCTGCCGAGTATTACAGGAACCCTCCCCATATACTCCGCCATATCCAGTATCGCCTGGATTCGCTCTATGTGACTTGAGAAAGTTGTCGAGATTATGAGCCCCTTGCTGTCCGCGATAGACTCGAACACATCCTTGACATTGGCTCTTGCAACCATCTCGGAGGGTGTTTTCCCGGTCTCCCCGGCCCTTACGGATTCAACTATAAATGCCTTAACACCCTCTTTTCCAATTTGCTTTAACCTGTGGTAATCAGGGGCAGCAATCTTGGAATGATTATCCAGTTTAAAATCGTTCGCGTAGACAACGATCCCCTCAGGAGTGTACAATACGGGGATCGATGTATGGGGTATCGAATGGGTTATTTCGATCAACTCCACGCGCAACTCCTGGTTTGACCTGGATTTTACATCGAACGGGTCCCCGTACCCCCTTGCGTAAAAATCCCCCTCCTTATACTCTTTTCTCCCTATCTCGGCGGCATAGGGGGTTGTTATTATCGGGACCTTCGGCTTCGTGAACATCGTGCCCCCGACATGATCCAAATGGCCGTGAGAAACCACCTGGGCGATCACGTTGTCCAGCATCTTATGATCAGGAATGATCTTCATCCGAACCAGCTCGTCAAGTTTAAATTTTCTCATTTCATAGGATTCGGTATCATACAGCTGCAGGGTATCAAGCCTGAGTCCGTTGTCGACAGCGATCGTTTCACCCCCGACCGTAACACCGGTCATGTTCCTCCCGACAGCATTATATCCTCCGACAGCAGTTATCTTCATCTTAATTTATTTAATTGGATTTATAAGAATAATAATAAAAAGATTATCTAACCACGTCACAGCACATCACCACCCACCTGAAATATGTATTCAGTGCAGCACGCAGCGCATTTAAATCCTTCGCAGTTATATGGAGATTTAAGCCTCCCTCATCGCAGGCTACCCCTACACTTGATCTTTGCATTTCATCTCCAACGGCATCTATCTCCACACCCATTGCTTCACAGCAGATTTTTGCGGCTTGCTTGGGCATACCTATATTTATCGACAGTTCATTCATAGTTCCCTCTTTAACAAAAGCATCCCTGCTATGATTATTATCGCTGTTCCAATAATCGATGCCGTGATTATCAAATTCAGGTTCAACAAACCAGAAGTCGGGGGAGGTGCTTCCCCGGCGGTTATATTTGATATGGTGATATTTGGTGCATCCTCTATCCTTACCTCCGTGATCTCATCCTCCGCCTCTTTCTTAAAGGTCCATACAAATAGATTTTCATATCCAGCTTCATCGGATTGATAGGTCACATAAAGGCTATCGCTGAATACCGCGGACGGGTCCGATTCCCGGGATTCAGGGGTCGTGAGTTGATGCTCTGACATGAGATTGAACTGCTCCGGATCCCCGAGATATTCTTTCACAAATATATCGTAATTCCCTTTCTCATCCGATGCATATGCTATGTAAAATGTATTCTCCGAGTATGTTATTGACGGATATTGTTGAGAAAATTCGTTATCCGTGATCTGGTATTTTTCATTGTGAAAATCAAAATTCTTGTCATACTTCTTTACAAACACATCATCATTCCCGCCCTCATCTGATGTATAGGTAACATAAAAAGAATCCCCCATATATGAGATAGACGGATGCCCCTGGAATGACGGCTTGGTTGAGATGGGATACCTGGCAAGATACGTAAAATTTTCATCATATTTTCGTACAAATATATCACCCCCGCGGGCATCCGATGCATATACCACATAAAAGGCGTTATCAGAATAAGCAATTGAAGGATGCGATTGGTTCTCCGCCTGGTCTGTGATACGATAACTTTCAACAAGACCAAAGTCTTTATCGAACTTTTTTACAAAGATATTGAAACTTTCGCCTTCGCTTTCCTTTGATGCATAAGCAACATAAAAGTGGTTATCTGCATAGATCAGCGACGGATGAGAATATAAAAGGACTTCACCGGTGACCCTGTATTTTTTTATCAACTCAAGGCCTTTGTCATATTCCCCGACAAAAATGCCTGACCCCGAGATGTATGCGACATAAAATCTACCCCCCTCCGCCGTCATCGAGGGGCATTCCTCATTTGCGGGCTCGCTCGTGATCTGGTAATTCCCCCCATATGCGGCTGTTGATGTTAATGCCAGAGTCGCGCATAAGATTAATGCAGTCAATATTTTTTTCATTATATATATTTATTGAAATAAATTTAACAAAAAGATAAAATATTAAATGAAAGGAGGTGAATTAAAGATGAATGAATTATTTGATTTAACGGGAAAAGTGGCGTTGGTAACCGGAGCAAGCAGGGGTCTGGGAAATGCTATGGCGCTGGGTCTGGCAAAGGCTGGAGCGGATGTTGTTGCAGCGGATATTCTTGCACCATCGGAGACGGTGGGCAGGATAAAGGAACTGGGTGGGGAATCTGTTGGAGTAATGGTTGATGTGACAAAGAAATCAGATATCGAGGATATGGTCGGGAAGGCGCTGGAAAAATTCGGAAGCATAGATATCCTGGTTAACAATGCAGGCATATTGAAGATGGGGCCGACAGAAGATTTCGGCGAAGAAGACTGGATCAAGGTTATATCCGTCAATCTGAGGGGCCAGTTCTTATGCTCGCAGGCGGTTGGCAGGCAAATGATCAGGCAAAAATCCGGGAATATAATAAATATCGCAAGCGTGGCGGGACAATTCGGGTTCCCCATGGCAGCAGCTTACGACTGCTCAAAAGGCGGCGTGATATTGTTAACCAAGGCTTTAGCTGCGGAATGGGCGAAATACAACATAAGGGTAAATGCTATTGCTCCCGGCGTTTTTGAAACGCCAATGACTGAAGGCATGCTGGACACCGATGAATTCAGGCAGACGATAAGGACAAATGTGCCCATGGGCAGATCAGGAAAGCCTGAAGAGCTGGCAGGTGCCGCGGTATTCTTGGCTTCCGAAGCATCAAGTTATATAACGGGGGCGGTTTTGGTGGTTGACGGCGGATGGACGGCGGGGCTGTAGCCCGGAACATTTATGCTCACAATTCAACCCCCATTATCTCCGCGACTGTATTCACATCATTGTCGCCCCTGCCGGAAAGGTTCACAACAGCAATATCTTTTATTTATAGATAAATCTATAATCAATAAAGATTTAAAAAAAAAATAATATGAGAACTGAAATTAATGATTATATTGTTGTTGATAGCGAAATTTGTCATGGGAAGCCCACTTTTAAAGGGACCAGGGTCATGGTTTATATAGTTTTGGAGATGCTTGAAGCGGGAGCTACCATCAAGGAGATTATTGAAGCATATCCCTCCCTGACCGAAAAGCACATCAGGGCTGCCCTGGACTTCGCCGCCAGTCTCACCGAAAAAAGTTTTGAATTGATTCCGACTCCAGCATATCCAGCATAAAATGAAATTCTTATTAGATGAAAATGTACATAAAGGTTTATTCTCTTTTTTGGTTAAACCGGGACATGATGTGAGATTATCTCCTAAAGGGATCAAAAACGGAAAAGTTTTTGAACTGTCGGTAAGAGAGGAAAGGATACTTATTTCACGAGATGCTGATTTTTTAGATGCTGTTTTATACCCTTCCTCCAAACATTTTGGAATTTTCCTGCTAAGAATCCCCCCGAGGGATCTGGAAGCACAGAAAAGAGCAATTTCAGGGTTATCGGAGCAATTCCCAACGCCCGGGGAATTTAAAGGAAAGGTTGTTAAACTGCTCTCGGATGAAGAATTTGAATTTTTATGATCGTTGATTTTCACCAAATTAATTAATAGGATCACAATTCAAATCCCATTCTCTCAGCCACTGTATTCACATGTTTAAAATTTTCCGACAGCAAAATTTTAGTTCAACTTCTACCGCATTATCTTTCTTGCAACAGTAACAACAAAGAACGCCATAATGAACATTCCTGAAAAGGCTTCTAAATCTGCAAGAAACTGGAAACTTTGTTTTGGATAATAGTCACCATAACCAAGAGTTGTAAAGGTTACAACACTAAAATGTAGAGATTCAGGAAGAGATACTGTTTTGCTTGGATCTGAAGAGTTTACTATTGCACCCAAATGCCAATACACCAATCCGAGAACAAAAACAAATAATATTGACAATGCAAAAACTCTCTGTGGAGATTCACCATATCTTGAAAAGTGATCAAGAAATCTATTTATTAACCATGAGGGATAATTTTTCTTCAGTTTATATTTTTTTCCTCTGACTCTCCACTCTCCGATGAAGTATTTACCAGATCGGTCGTATCTTCCAACTTTGCGGAAGTAATTCTTTAAAGTGATATAGACATCAGATGCTTCACTATATTTTTCTAATTTTTTATCGTTATTTTTTTCTTTGTCCCCATCTCTTTCATTTATCACAATGTGATCTTCATCTAATTTTGCATATTGGAGGTTTAGTGAATTTTCTATTTTCGCACCATGTAGATTAACGTTTCTCAGGTCTGCACCGTAGAAACTAACATATCTGCACCATGTCCATCCCAAATTAGCATTTTCAAGGTTCGCCCACCCAAAATCGGCACTTGCGAGATGTGTCCCATATAGTATTGCGTTTTTAAGATTTGCTTCTATGAAATTTGCATATTCGAGATTTGCCCCTATAAAATTAGCATTTTCAAGGTTTGCATTCCTAAAATCAGCCTTTCTTAAGTAAGCATCAGCCAGATTTTCCCCTTTTAAATCCTTTCCTTTTAAATCCTTCCCATCCTCCTCCTTATGCCAAAAACAATAATCCCCCCCACTTTCAGCATCATGGGGACATTTATAATAACCTCCTCTAAATGCTTTCTCAAACTTGCACTTCATTTCAAAGTTTATGATAATAATTAAGAGGTGATATAGAACTATAATTCAACCCCCATTCTCGCTGCAACCGTATGCACATCCTTGTCGCCCCTTCCGGAAAGGTTGACAATTATTATGTCGTCTTTATCAAACTCATCGGCGATTTTTAACAGATGCGCAACTGCATGTGCGGACTCAAGGGCGGGGATTATTCCCTCCAGTTCGCTCAGAACCCTGAACGCATTCAATGCTTCGTCATCTGTCGCGATTGCGGCAGTGATTCTTCCCGTTTTATGCAGATATGCCAACTGCGGCCCAACCCCCGGATAATCCAGTCCGGGGGCGATGCTGTGGGTCGGCTTGATCTGCCCGTATTTATCCTGTATCAGTTTTGTGTACATGCCGTGAAATACGCCGTCTGTCCCGGCGAAAAGTGAAGCACCATGTTTGCCGCTTTCTATCCCCTTTCCTCCTGCCTCTACAGCGAACAACTTCACATATTCATCGCCGATAAATTCGCTGAATATGCCCATGGCGTTGCTGCCGCCTCCGACGCAGGCTAATATAGCATCGGGCAATTTCCCCTCAGCCTCCATTATCTGCTTCTTCGTCTCCCTCCCGATAACGCTCTGGAATTCCCTCACCATCGTGGGATAAGGATGCATTCCCGCCACCGTGCCGAATAAATAATAGGTGGTTTCGACATTTGTGATCCAGTCCCGGATAGCTTCATTTATCGCATCCTTCAGGGTTTTTGACCCTGAGTGGACGGCGTGCACCTTTGCCCCAAGCAGATTCATCCTGAAAACATTCAACTTCTGGCGTTCAACATCCTCGGCGCCCATATAGACCTCCACTTTAAGCCCGAGCATTGCCCCGGAAATTGCTGTCGCAACACCGTGCTGCCCCGCTCCGGTTTCCGCGATAACCCTTGTTTTACCCATCCTTTTGGCAAGCAGTGCCTGCCCAAGGGTATTGTTTAATTTATGTGCCCCGCCGTGCACCAGATCCTCCCTCTTCAGATAAACCCTGCAGTTCAATTCCCCTGACAGGTTTCCTGCAAAGTACAGGGGGGTTGGGCGCCCGGCAAACTCCCGCAGATAGTGATCAAATTCATTCAGGAATTCCCTGTCACCGACTGCTTCGTTAAAAGCCCCATCCAATTCTTCCAGCGCATACATCAAGGTCTCGGGGGCAAACTCCCCCCCGTAATCCCCGAATTTTTTTTGACTTGACATTTCTTTAATTTTATTTAAAATAAAGAATAATAATATGAATAGTGTTTTTTATGGGGTTTTATTTGGGATTCTGATAATTTTAATATCATCTTCTGTTCAAGGTGCGGAATTGAATTTTTCCGATGAAAATGATATTGCACTTTTGGAGTTGGAGGGAATGAAAAAAGAGAGTTATCTTTCATTACTGCCCGAAAAACAGAATATTAAAGAAATTCATTTCAATCTATCCATTGACGATATTGAACTTTTTGAACAGCCAGACGGGGCATACCTGAAGGTTTCAAACCTTACGCCGTACACAAAACCGGGAGAGCCGATGCTGCCGATGAAAACCTTCGTTGTGAAACTTCCAAAAAATTCTGAAATCTCGGATGTTTATGCCTATGATGGAAGATACAGAAAGTTAAATAATAAGGTAAATATTATTTCAACACCCCAGCCACATACGGTTTCTGCAAAAAAGACCGCCGTTTCAATAAACAAAATAAATCCGAATTATAATCTTGGTTCATATTTCCCAGGAAAAATCATTTCCTACGACACGGGATCCGACAATGAAAATACATACCTTTTAGTTAGATTTTTCCCTGTGCAGTACATTCCGGAGCAGAATGAAGCGACCTTAATTACAGATGTTAAGATAAGAGTTGAGTACAAGGAAACACCACCGGTAAAAAATCTTCTGCCTGAAGTAACCTCAAGGTGTGTTATCATAACCCACGAGGAATTGAAAGTGCAGGCGGATGAACTGGCAAATTTTCACAATTCCACAAATATTTCAACCACCGTGATTACAACACAGCAAATCTGGGATAGCTATAATGCCTCAACAGACCCGGGTTATGAGGGCTACAAGAATTCATCGATCGGCGGCTGGGATAATATAACCGCTTACAACTATACGCTCGCAAAAAAAATAATATCCTTCTTAAATGAGCAGTCGAACTCAAATCTTGAATACGTTGTTTTGTTTGGCAACGGCAAGTACATCCCGCCAAGTTATTACATTTATGATATTGATTTTAGGAACTGCGATTGTTTTACCTGCTGGGGCGTTGACTATTACAACAGCTGGGTCCCAACGGACTTCTTTTATGTCTCGCCAGATTATGATTTAATTCCAAATTACAAACTTGGGCGAGTTCCTGTAAATGATACGGCAGAAGCAGAACATTTTGTAAATAAAACAAAGAACTGGCACAGTAATGTCAACTGGACATGGTTTAAAAATTTTGCAGCAATTGGGGGGCGAGCATTTGTTAAAACAGAATGCGGCAGATATGATGAATTATTTACAAGTGAGTTGGCATCAGTGGAAATAATTAACAAATACCTGAATGGAATGAATACAACAAAATTGTTCCTCAGCAGCGGTAATTATGATAAAATTAATGTTAAAAATATATATTTTGGAAATTATGGTTTTATTTACCATTTCAGTCACGGCTCAGGTGATGGAATGTGGAAACATCACGGCAATTGGACAGAACTTGTTAATGCAAGCGAAATTGGCGGTCTGCCAGAAAATTATCGGATGCCGGTTGTTGTTTCACCTGCCTGCATGAATGGTGCTTTTGACACAAATCTTTATCCAAACGACCGTTATGGTTATGTACAGCAAGAGTCATTTGCTGAATCATTATTAAATTCAAAGGCAGGAGGCATAGCGTACTTTGGAGGGGCAAGAAACAATTATGCAGGCATGGAGGTTTATCTTAAAGAAGGATACCTTCAGATAGTAAAGCAAAGGTATATGAACGGCATGCTTGATGGAATTTTTAAAGGTTATCATAAAGGTAAATCAACACTTGGTGAACTTTCGTCTTACGCAATCACCAACTTTATAATTAATAATGAAATTTTAGATAATGAATTAAACTCAAGAACATTATTTGAATACACTTTTCTTGGAGACCCGGTGCTTGCGATTCCTCAAAAACAGGAAATTATTGAACCGGAAAGACCAGAACTTAGTGCAGTAAATCCATTGAATTACACATACGACAATATTGGGCTTGGTGCAGACTCATCCGTTGGAGATTTGCCAATATATCCCCTTTTCAGCAATGCAACGGTAACTTGCACAAGCGAGTCAGAAAATGTGAAAATAAAATTGATTGATACCTCCGAAATTTTTAATAACACAAACATTACTGACTTTAATTTATCAAATAATCCAAATAATTATATAAATTATACTTTTAATTTAACTGAGCCGCATGCTTATCTTGTGAGGTGTATTGATGACAATGACAAGGAAGGATGGTTATACACAAAGACAGATTTAAAGAAAGCAGAGATTGTTGGGAATTACGCTGATTATGTTCAGGATACTGACAATGATTCTTTATATGATTATTTGACGATAAATGTGACGATAAATGTCACGGAAGCAGGAATTTATACTCTGGAATCATATTTGCTTGTATATGAAACAGATAACAATTATGGGTATTTTCCTGAAGTAATTTGGATATTTTTAGATGAGGGGATGCACACCATTCCTATTGATTTTGATGGTTATGAAATCTATCGCATTGGGGTATATGGTGATTATTACCTGGGTTATATTCGGTTATATGATGGCGTGATTTTGATTGATAGTATATCCGAGTGGGTATATGAAACAGAGGGTGTTTATCTGTACACCGATTTTGAAGATAGAAACCACACATTTACACAGCCCTACTCTAATTACAATGATTATGGAATAGATATAAATAATAATTCTTTATACGACTATCTTGCAATAAATATAACTGTCAACATATCCAATGAGGGTTACTACATAATAGATGGTTTATTGTGGACTGAGGGTTATACCGACCATATTCGCACAAGTGATTATGTATATTTGCACAATGGAACACAAAACATTGACTTAAAATTTTTGGGTTATAAAATTTATAATTGGGAAACTGATGGACCATACTCACTTGAAGGCCTATGTATTTATGATTCCAATGGCACGGAAATAGAATGTATATTTGCCAATGAGGGATACGATACTTCATTTTATAATCCCCCACAATTTGAACATAATCCTCCATCATTTACTAATTTATTTACCAATTTTTCTGATTCTATTTCAAATTCTTATTATGAGGATAATGGAATCGTGTATAGAAATTTAGTAGTCAATATAACTGTCAATATTTCAGAAGTCGGAGCATATATTATTGTTGGCGAATTGTATGATGAAAATGGAACCCTGATTACGCAGTCTGGAAGTATCTATCATTTGGATAGCGGCACGCAAACAATACAACTAAATTTTTCAGGAAGCAAAATATATGATAACGGCGCGGATGGAAATTACTATCTAAAAGAACTCTATTTAAAGGATGCAAACGGCACAGTCATGGATTATAGGGAAAATGCATACTCAACTTTGCATTACAATTATTCACAATTCAGAATGCCTCCGGATTTAGCAGTTGTAAATATTTCTTTTAATTCAACAGAGTTGGCTGCAGGAGAAAATGTAACAATCTTTGGGTTAATTGAAAATTTAATGACTGTGAATGATAAAGATCTGGAGGGGGTAAATATCTCTTTATTTGTTGACGATATTTGTGAAAATTCAAAAATAATAAATTTAAGAAATAAATATAATGCGACGGTAAATTTCTCGTGGATTGCTGATGCCGGCGGACATGATATAACTGTTGTTGTTGATGAAAATAATGAAATTGATGAGACAAATGAATCAAACAATAATTTAACCGTGGGGGTTATAACCTGCTCAATCCCAGGGGATGATATGTACATCAACGAGGATACTGTGCTTTGTGGGAGGGTTTATGATATTGATGACTCTGGTGACAACGGGGCTATAATTATAAATGCGAGTGATGTGGTTTTGGATTGTAATGGTGCGAGTTTGAACGGCATCGGTACGGGTTATGGAACTTATCTTGAAAATAAAAATAATGTAACAATTAAGAATTGTAATGTGATGAATTATGAATACGGGATTTATTTATGGAAATCACCAAATAACACCATAACAGACGATGCAGTTAGCGATAATAATTATGGTGTTCTTTTAGACCATTCACCAAATAACACCATAACATCTAATACAGTGAATAATTGCACTTATCGTGGGATTTATTTACTTTCTTCTTCAAATAACACCATGATTAACAACACAGTAAGCGATAATGGCGAGGGGATTTATCTACATTCTTCTTCAAATAATAATATATCCCATAACATGGCGAATAGCAATGATATTGGGATTTATTTGTGGAAAGCATCAAATAACACTATAACCGCCAACACAGCAAGTGATAATTATTATGGAATCAGCCTGCATTCTTCTTCAAACAATAATCAAATAATAAATAACACAGCAAATGATAATAGCAAGTATGGGTATGGAATTTATCTACATTTTTCTTTGAACAACGCCATAACCGCCAACACAGCGAATAAAAATAAATATTATGGAATAGTTCTTTTAGAATATTCCTCAAACAACACCATTGCGAATAACACAGCGAATGATAATCGGTATGGAATTTCTTTATATACTTCTTTGAACAACACCTTACAAAACAACGAAATCTCAAATAACAACATTGGAATTTACTCACAAAATTCAACTTCAACAATAATTTCAAATTTTGTCTGTGGAAACAGCATCTCAGATTTTAATGGTTCTGATTGGTTAAACAGTTCTGGCACAAACAACATCTGCGTCAACGCAGATGGCTGGAATGATACCGGCACGACAGGATGCAGTTTTTCCTGTTCCCACTATATTCTTCATTTAAAACCCGGCTGGAATCTGGTTTCAATTCCAATACAGCCGACAAGTACCTCCCTGTGGCATGTACTGGACCCGATACAGGGGAAATTTGATAAGGTTTTTGCTTACAAAGGCAGATGGATTTATAAAGCACTTTATGATGAAGTATGGTACGGCGATCTGGATAAAATAGAATCAGGCACAGGCTATTGGATATACGCAAACGATGAGGTGAACCTGACAGTTTACGGATACCTCCCTGATAAAAACATCTCTCTCGGCAAGGGCTGGAGTTTAATCGGATGGCTGTCAAATGAAACCGTTCCAGTGGTTGATGCGTTGGTGTCAATAAACGATTCATACAATAAGGTCTTTACTTATGCTCAAGGCATGGGCTGGGTATATAAGGCACTCTACGACGGAATCTGGTATGGGGATTTAAGCGATATGGAACCCGGCAGAGGATACTGGATTTATATGAAAGAAGGGGGAGTTTTGCAGGTGCAGTGATCAACTTTTATTCTTAAAATAAATATGTAAAAGTTAAATATGAAATTAAGTGACCTGGGGGAGAGGAAATTAATAGAAAGGATGGGGGAACTTCTGGATATTGGCGATGACGCAGCATGCATAAAAATCGGTGATGGTTTTCTGGTTGTATCCACTGATATGATTTACAGGAAGACCCATATATTGAATGAGATGTCATTTGCGCAGGCGGGGCATAAGATTGTGAGCATGTGTTTCAGCGACATAGCATCCATGGGTGCAAAGCCCGCTGGATTCTTATTATCTTATGGCAGCGCTGATATTGATTTTGCAGACTTTGATGAATTGATTAAAGGGGCTAAGGAGCAGGCGGAAAGGTATGGTGCGGGATTCATCGGAGGAGATACAAATGAAACAGATGAGTTAACGCTTGCCGGCACCGCCCTGGGCTTTGCAGATAAACCAGTTTTTCGCAAAGGAGCAAAGCCGGGAGAGGTGGTCGGAGTGACATCAGATCTGGGAAGTGCGGCACTGGGGGTTAAGGTGTTGCTGGAAAAAATGGTTCCATTATCAGAGATTCCGGCGGATATACTGCAGAGAACTCTTGACCCTGAGCCGAGAGTCAGGGAAGGAATCCTGCTTGGAAATTATGCATCCGCGATGATGGACATAAGCGACAGTTTAGCGGTATCATTGCACGAGATCGCGGAAAGAAGCAGGGTCAGGATTGAAGTGCGGGTTGAAAATGTACCGTTTTCAAAATCCGCTTTAGAACTTGGAGATAAGTTTGGCATAGACATTCTTGAGCAGGGGTTATATGGAGGGGGGGATTATGAATTATTGTTCACTGCTTCCGAAGAAAGATGGGATGAATTGAAGGATGAATTTAGCCGCAGAGATCTTGTAAAAGTAACTAAAATCGGCAGGGTTGTTGAAGGCAGCGGGGCTTCATGTGTAAAGGATGGTAAAGAGTTTGGGATCAGAA
The DNA here is from genome assembly GCA_001723855.1 of Candidatus Altarchaeales archaeon WOR_SM1_86-2. The sequence continues at coordinate 16,588 of MCBC01000099.1, forward strand.
GGGAGGGATATGAGCATTTTAGATAGTTTGAGAATAACCAATTATGCCTTAAGATTAGTAATCAACGCGATTGCTAATACTGTTGTTATTATTAATGGCATCAACCAGGTTACTATCGCTTTCCACAGGTCATACCCATGGGTTTTCATTAACGCAATAGTAAGCACATACACCATAAATATTCCAACTACTACGGATAAATAACCAACTTGGGATATATTCAAAATCACATTAATTATTATCAACGGCGGCATGAATAATGACATAAGATAAGTTTGTACTGTATATGTACCCCGTCCATCTAAAACCCTTGCGAAGATATACAGGATCCCTGATTCTATTAATAGAGAAAGTGTAATTAAAATCGGGGATAATACGAGATATAAAACAGCAACTAATAATCTCATTGATATCCCGTAGTTGACATAACCGGGTTTAATAACCTCTGGACACAATATGGCGATTAGTGCATATATCGCCCCACAGATTACTCCCGCAATTCCAATATTTTTTATAGCGCCCTTCAAACTCGCACTATATTTTTCCGTTTGAAATGTTACGTCTGGGCACACCAATGCATCAAACCACTTTCTAAGATCGATTTTTGATTTTTTATTGCTTATGAATTCTAACTCGTCATCCGTAATCTATTTTTATCACTAAGTTTTTTAAGAAAAAACTAAAATTCATTTCATCACAAACATCTTCCTGAGTTCAGCTCCGACCTTTTCTATAGGCATTTCCTTTCCTTCTTCCCTCATCTTTTTGAGGTTTGGCATTCCCGCTTCCTTTTCCTTCACCCATTCGTCTGCGAACTTTCCTGAAACAACATCATTTAGGATTTCCTTCATAGTCGCTCTTGTTTCCTTTGTTATGATCCTGTCCCCGCGGGTTCGTCCCCCGTATTCGGCGGTGTTTGAAACGTTCTGCCACATGTACTCAATACCTCCTTTCTGAATGAGGTCCGTGATCAATTTCAATTCATGCAGGGTTTCAAAGTATGCTATCTCCGGCTGGTAGCCCGCTTCAATCAAAGTGTCGAATGATGCTTTGATCAATTCAGTGCAGCCCCCGCATAAATCAACCTGCTCTCCAAACAGGTCGGTTTCAGTTTCCTCTGAAAATGTTGTTTCCAGAACTCCTGCGCGAGTGGCGCCAATTGCATTTGCCAGCGCCAAAGCGTTTTGCTTTGCCTTTCCGGTATAGTCCTGCTCAACCGCTATCAGCGCCGGAACCCCGAAGCCTTCCAGGTAGGTTTGCCTTACCAGCCTCCCGGGCCCCTTGGGAGCGACCATTATCACGTCAATAAACTCGGGCGGAATGATTCGTTTAAACCTGATGTTAAAGCCGTGGGAGAACATCAAAGTATCTCCTTCCTTCAGGTTGTCCTTGATTTTATCGTTATAAACATCTGCCTGGATCTCATCAGGGATCAATATATGCACAAAGTCGCCCTTTTCTGCAGCCTCCTCTATTGAAACCGGCTTAAAGCCGTGCTCTACCGCCAGATCGTATGTGCCGTCCTTTATCACACCAATCACAACATCCAGTCCGGAATCGCGCATGTTCTGCGCCTGGGCGTGCCCCTGGATCCCATATCCTATGATTGAAATTGTTTTTCCGTCCAGAATGCTTATGTTAGCATCATCATCATAATATACTTTTGCCATTTTTTAGTAATTTAAAAATAGGAAAATAAAAATCAGGTAATAACAATAAAAAAAGAAAAAGGATATGCTGTAGGGTCAAGCAGGGCGAACCACGATACATTATGCCAAGCACCGAAGCGCAAAGCGCTCGCGACCCGAAGGTTTTGATTCATGCACCATCCACATCGAAACCCCGCAGGCAATCAATCAACCGAAGCTGACTAACCGCTTAGAGGCGAATTCTCCAGCACGCTCCACCACCCAAAAGGGCGCCTCACACCAGACCACCGAAGTGATTTGCTGCAAAACCGGTATGCATCCCTATTACACACCGATGAAGTGTCTGTTCAATGGGTTGCTTGAATTCCCCACATATCTATAAAAACATATTAAACATTCAAGTATAAAAAACCTGAAATTATATTCATCGATAATATGCATTCCATGCATAATTATGCATTAGAGTAATTTTTGGATTTACTTTTTAACCCATCTATTTTAAAATTTCCTATGAAAATTTTAATCATTTATTTCTTTTTCAAAAAAACTTTATAGTATAATAAAGGGAAATGTCTGAAACAGAAAAAAACGTTGACAGATTAGCATTTAAGGGCAGTGAGATCATACTTGTCGGCACCGCTCATGTCTCAAAAGAAAGTGTGGCTCTGGTCAGGAAAACGATAGAAGAAGAAAAACCGGACATAGTTGGCATAGAGTTATGCGAGAAGAGGCACGAAACCCTTGCTGATAGAAGAAAATGGGAATCCACCAAAATAACTGATATCATAAGGGAAGGAAAAACACCCCTTTTTTTAGCAAATATATTGCTGGCAACTTATCAAAGAAAAATTGGCGACAAACTCGGCATAAAACCAGGCTCTGAGATGATTGAGGCCATGAACATCGCGAAAGAGAAGGATATTGCAGTGGCGTTGATAGACCGGGACATTCAGGTAACTTTGAACAGGGCATGGAGTTCCATGGGCATATTGGAGAAATTTAAGCTGGGTTTTTTGTCCCTATACGATATAATTTTCGGGATTTTTTTAAGCGA
>MCBC01000100.1 GCA_001723855.1 Candidatus Altarchaeales archaeon WOR_SM1_86-2
TTCCTCGCCGGGAAACTCCAACATGAAATTAAAAAACCGATTCTCTTTGTCGGCGTGGGGCAGGAATACGATGATTTGATTGAGTTTGATGAAAGGTGGTTTGTGGGGGAGATTGTTTGAATGTCGGGCGGCTCCCGACGAGAGCCAGCGTATTTCCGCTAACGCTCCAATACACTTAGAATTTTTATAAAATTTTGTGCAATATCTCTTTCAATCAATCGTTACATCAATAAACTGCTGCCCATCAGGATTATTCCCTAATTTTACCCCGATGACCCCATCATTTCTGGTTGTAACACAATATCTTTTTTCACAAGAACCAGTTCCTAAGTCCTGAACAATATGTTTTCCATTTGGTGTTTTTATATATGTTGCACTTCCATGTTGCACATCCCAAAATACAATTTCTAAAGTCATTTTTATTACAAATTATTGATCCTACTTAAATAGCAATTTCCATCATCTTTGAGTTCAGCTTTAATATTGCCCATAACATCCGTTCTAAAAATTTTTTCTCCATTATTAATTGCACCCTCACTATATTCCTTGTATAATTTTATTGCATCATCATCAGGGTGATTATAGGAATTTTTTTCTCCGACTGAGATAATTGTAATATCTGGATTTATCGTTGAGATATGTTTTGTATAAGGTGATTTTGGGTCACCAAAAAATGATATTGAGCCATGATGACTAGCAAGCAAAATGGAACTTTTTAAATTTGAATACACCCCAAATGCAGGTCGATATGATTCTAGCATTATATAATCCTTCCAAACCTTAGCATCAGTATCTCCAGTTAATAGAACAGAAGAACCCTTGTTGTTAATGTGTATTACAATACTTTGGGCATTAGGGTCATCTAAACCCTCTCTTTTTCCATTCAATATTTTTACATTGGGCTTAATTGCCCAATACCTATTAGGTTTCACTTCTTCCAAATAACCTACATTTCTTCTGAAATCCATATACTCTTGATATTCTGGTGTGTCAGTATTCCCGCTTACTCCAGAATCCCATAATTGTTTTATATTGTACTTTTTATGTAATTCTTTTATACCACCCATATGGTCTGCTTCTCTATGTGAATTAACAAATACATCTATCTCATTTTTAGGCATAATCTTTTGAAGATATGCAAAAACATTCTCTTCATTCTCTTCTGTGATGTTACAATCATAAACCATCACCTTCTGATCTGGAAAGATTATAACAACCATATTCCCTTGACCCACATTTAGGAAATGAACATCTATACTCATTTTTTATCCTCCTCTTTCTTTGAAAATAATGTATCTGATAAGTCCTCTAATTTATCTGTAAATCTGCTAAAAGTAAATCCTGCTAAAAATGAAATAGCACAGTAGAACATCACGCTTTTTGAATAATTTGCTTCTGAAATATTTCCCACACTCAATAAACCACCAACTATCAAGAAATACGCTATAGCCCCTATAACAATACTAATTGGTGGTCTAAAAATGTACCACCACAACCACTTTAGTTCAAAATTGTCGCCTGCGTGGGCTTTATAAAATCCCCTAATAGAGTAAATCGTCCCACCTAATCCACCCGCACAACTGACATAAACAAGTGCAGTTATTAGCTTGCTTAAATTATCTGTCCAATTCAGATAAGTATAGATGGGCATGGTTATCAAAATAACCAATGTGGTTAATAGATACATTCCAATCAAATTTATTTTTGCTTTGTCCTCCATTCTATTTTAATATTAATTAGTTTTTAATAATATTTAGGTAGTATCCTAAATTTTATTTTAAATTACCCCATCAAATTCTAAACACCCAAAAACTGATCAGGATGTCGGACATTGCCAACTACAATCAGCATATCTCTGCTCCACTTCAATACATTTTATAAAAAATATAAAAAACAATAAAATTCTCGGTGGGTTGAGCGGAGCGAAATCCGCCCTTTCTCGTCAGGAAACTCCGGCACGAGATTAAAAAACCGATTCTCTTTGTCGGCACAGGACAGGAATATGATGATTTGATTGAGTTTGATGATAAGTGGTTTGTGGGGGAGATTGTTTGAATTTTTTGAATAAAAAGAAAGTTAAAGAATACGCAGAGAAGTTTGGATTAAAGATAAAGAAAATAGAGAAAATTAAATTTATTATTGAACTTTATATTTACTTGTTATTTTATAATTATATTAAACCTATTACTATTTTTTATATTTTGAAAGATGGAAAACCAAACAAAAAAAGCGGAGGACATGAATCTTGAAGATGTAATCAAAAGATTAATGTCAAATAAAGATGAGAAATTTTTTGTAAATACTTCTGTTAAGGTCTTGTCAGTTGATAAAAATGTAAAAGAAGGAAGTACCTGGAGATTAGGGCGAATTAACGCAGGAAATATAGAATATTCAGGAGAAGTTAAACTTAACATTAGAATCAACTTATGGGACAAATTTTGTATTTTGGTTAATGATTTGGAAAAGGATGATATTATAGTCATCAAAAAGGGATTTGCAAAGAATTACTCTTATGATGACAAAATTTATCCACAAATAAATTGTAGTGAAAAATATTCCTCAGATGTAGAAATAAACTATAATAAGGAAAGGATTCTTGTGGATGGCTCAAATGTGGCATGGACATCAAAGAGGGACGGAAAGCCAAATATAGATAATATATACTTAATTCAATTAGAATTAGAAAAGCAGGGTTATGTTCCTATAATTATTGTTGATGCAGCTTTACGACATCAAATTCATGAGAACCAAAAAGAAAAACTTGAAAAATGGTTAAATGACGAGAAGGTAATCCAATCACCTGCTCAAGTAAGGGCAGATGACTCATTGTTGAAACTTGCAGATGAGAGAAATCTGAAAATAGTCAGTAATGATACCCTCAAAGATTATAATGAACTGTATCCCTGGCTTGAAGATAAAAGTAGAAGAGTGCCGTATAATATAGTGGGGTTGGATGTTGTTTTATATTTTCGGTGAGGAAAAAATCAGTTTATTCTGCCTTTGTGATTAGGCTAATAATTTTGTTCAGCAACTCATTAGAATTACCTATATTTGGTTGTGGCTCGGGTGGTTTAAACTGACCTTTTCCATCATAAATAAAATCAATGCACGCTATAGAATCCCCTTGCTTAAATTTACATCTTGCCCTATAGGGATGAGGAGTTATTTCTGATATTACAATTTTTTCATTTGCAATTTTTGATTTGATTTCCTCGTAAAATTCTTTTAAAAAAGACATATCCTCAGGGAATTTATTTTGAGTTTCTAATTCCTGATTTTCGCTATCTTCCAAAAAGATTTTTTTACCTTCCAATTGATTTAATAACTTTAACAAACGATCTTTTAACTCCGAATCAATGTTGGGTTGTTCTTGAACCCGGGTTATTTTATCCTGTTTGTTATACCAAAACTTGAACCATACAAATGAATTCTCATCTGAAAAATAATATATCTCATGATATTGATTATGGTCAATATCGTCAATTTCAATCGCTTCTTTATCAAGGATTTTTAAAACTCCGAAGTAAATATTTTTCAATAACGGATTCTCGCCTGGAAAAGAAAATGGAATATCCTGAGTTAAGACATCTGGATTAATAGTAATAATGTCATCTCTTTTTTCAAAATAAATTTTTGGTTGTGTAAATTTACTCCCGGATTTAATATGTGGTTCGTTTAAAGTAAAAAGATGTTCTTCGCATCTGGTAATGGCCGTATATGCCCAGCGAAAGTAAAATGCTGTAGAATAGTTTATAAGCATTTTGAAATCTACAAAAACATTTTTCCATTCTCCGCCCTGTGCTTTGTGACAGGTAACTGCATATCCGTATTTCAAATGCAAACAGTTAAAATAAGGGTCATCCCTTATCTCTTGTTTAAATTCAGGCGTACCCTGTTTTAGTTCAGGATGCCGAATTTTAAAGTCAATATAAAGTGCGTTCGTTTCCTCAGGAGATAAATCACGATCGTTTGAATCAATCAAATTCTCTATTATTTTACATTCTATATCATGCGAATTACCTTCCAAATCCCAAAAACGGATAATTACATCCCTGAAAGTAAGAGAAACTTTAATCTCTCCTTCTTTTTTCTTTAAAGGAATGTTTCTATTTTCCGTTGTTTCAGATGCTTCTATTACTATCCCAAAATCGCCATTGAGTAATTCAATTCCATAGTTGTAGTTGTTACGAACCACTATCACTTTGTCACCTTTGGTAATGTTTTTATTTTTAGGGAAAAAATGGTTTCTGATCTGCTCATTATATAACTTTACAAAATAATTTGAATAAGCTACAATAATTGTATCCTCATCAATCCTGTTGTTTGTTGCATTCAAATACTGCTTTAATAAATCTTGGTGTTTTATAGGATAAATATCAGGATGTTCAGTTTCAATATCTAATTCATTGAAAACATTTTGCTTAATCGATTTTCTAATTTTGGTCGCATTAATCAAAATTCCACTTTTTCCCTCTTGCCTTACTACTTCAGTTAATTCATATTCTTTTGCTTTAATATTAAATTCTTTTTTCAGATAATCGGTACTTAATGCAGGAGAAATATTAGAATCAAATGGTGGCAACTGTGCAGAATCTCCTATAAAAATTACTTTTCGCTTTGTATTAGGGCCAAAACCAATGTATTCAATTAAATCATTAAGCAAATATCCCGAGCCAAATCTAAAAAATTCTGCTTCCGAATATTTATTTGATATCATTGAGGATTCATCAACTATATAAACAGTGTTGGCAGAATCATCATTATTTTTTAAAGCATAGTAAAATTTGAAGGTTTCGCTTTCATCTTGTTCATAATAAAATTTGATAGTTTCATCTTCATCCTGAGTTTGAGTGTTGTATTCTCTAAGATCTTCCATCGAAAAAATGGATTTATGGATCGTGTATGCAGGGCGCTCAGTTTTTTGAGAAATTACTTTTGCGGCTCTTCCTGTTGGTGCCATTATCCTAAAAGCCCTTCCAATTTTAGTAAGATAATTTGTTAAACCTTTCATCAAAAATGTTTTACCGGTTCCTGCATAGCCCTTCAATAAAAAACAATACGATTCATCATTTAAAAATTTATCTAATTCGTCAACTGCTTCTTGTTGACAATTTTTGAGTTTATAATCTTTAAAAGCGTCAAAAAGGTTAGGCATTTTTCTATAACTTATAATAAATATGGGTTTTACTTATATTAAATTTCAATTTTATTTTTTACTTCACTCCCTAAAATACGGCTCCCTTCTCCCAACCGCCTCAATAAATAATTCCTTTAATTTATCATCGCCTGCACCTGCACGCATCGGAGTTAAAAAATCAATTAAATTATTATTTCTCATCAGGCACGGCTTGAACTTCCCATCGGATGTAATTCTCATGCGTGTGCAGTTTTTACAAAATTCCGTATTGTGCATCGGATGCACGACCTCAATTTCCGCATCGTTCAGGACATATTTTTTCCGGTTCTGCATAAATTTTCTTGTAATTATTTTGTCTGCCCTGTCTTCAAGTTCTTTTTCAACCCCGGATAAATCATAAAAATACTTGCTGAAAAATTCTTTATCCGAATCAATAAGTTCAATTAATTGAAGAATTATTTTATTAT
>MCBC01000101.1 GCA_001723855.1 Candidatus Altarchaeales archaeon WOR_SM1_86-2
GCAGTGGTCGGGATTCTTATTGCACTTGTGCTTTCATTTACCGATTTCAGGGGTAAAAGCATAGTTCTTGCATTCATAAACGCGGGCATGGGAATGCCTCCTGTTGTTGCAGGTCTTTTTGTTTTCCTGATGCTTGTTTCAGCAGGTCCCTTTGGTTTTCTTAAATGGCTCTTCACGCCGCAGGCGATGATAATCGCACAATTCCTTCTCATAACTCCTATAATAATAGGAGTAAGCATTTCAGCAATTGATGCGGTTGACCGTCGAATCAAGGACACTGCATACACGCTGGGCGCTAAAACACTGGATATGGCGGTTGTTGTTGTCAAGGAAGCCAGATTCGGCATAATAACCGCGGTTCTCGCAGGATTCGGAAGAGCAATCGCCGAAGTCGGCGCAATATATATCGCAGGAGGAAACATCGCATTCTGGGATGCTGAAGCAAATACCTACACTTCATACACGAGAACTCTCACAACTGCAATCGTTCTTGAAACAAGCAAGGGTGATATATCAACATCCATCGCATTAGGTATAATAATCATCGGGATCGCGCTTATCGTTAATTTAATGACTAATTTTTTCCAGGGTAAAAAATGAATACAATTAAAATTTCAAATTTAAACAAAAATTACGGCGAAAGAGAAGTGCTTAAAAACATAAACCTCAATGTAAGGGCGGGTGAAATCTTTGCCGTGATAGGACCAAGCGGCGCCGGGAAAACCACTCTTTTACGTCTTATAAACATGCTTGATAAACCGTCGTCAGGGAAGATTTTTTTTAGCAGCGAGGACTGCGAGAACTGCGACCGGCTGAAAATAAGGAGAAATATGGTTCTGCTTTTCCAGGATACTGCGGTTATGAGCGGGAGCGTTTACGATAACGTTTCCTACGGGCTTAAAGTCAGGGGTTTGGGCAAGGATGAGATAACGGAAAGGGTGGCTTTTGCTCTTGAGGAAATGGGCATTTCAGGCTATGAACAGAGAAATGCAAAAAATTTGTCAGGGGGTGAGAAACAGAGAATGGCGTTTGCCAGGGCAACTGTTTTTAACCCCGACCTGCTTATTCTTGACGAGCCGACGGCAAACCTTGACCCTAAAAATGTCGGCGTCGTGGAAAAATTAATAAGAAAAATCAATGAAAATAATACCACAATTATCATGTCAACCCACAGGTTTGAAGAAGCAATATCTCTTGCAGACAGGATAGCAGTCATTGAAAACGGGGAAATTTTACAGGTGGGAACCCCCGGGGAAATATTCAGGAAACCGGAGTCAAAGCGGGTCGCACAGTTCGTCGGATTGGAGAATCTGTTTGAAGGCATAAGCGAAATAAAAGAGGGAATTTCAGAGATTTATGTTAATGAAATTAAAATTTATGCAGTAACTCCAAGAGAAGGAAAAGTGCGGCTGATAGTACACCCCGAGTCCGTAATTGTTTCAAGGGAAAAACTTGTTTCAAGTGCTAGAAACAATTTTAAAGGCAAACTTGTTGAAGCCGTTGATAAAGGAATGCTTGTTAAAGTTGTCGTTGACATGGGAATCCCGATAATAACGCTTGTTACGAGAAGGTCTTTTGAGGAACTTAATTTAAATATTAATTCGGGGGTTTATGTTTCTTTTAAGGCTTCGGACGTGCATGTTTTTTAAAATATTTACTAAATTTATAATAAAAATAAAAAAATGAACTCCATAAAAATTAAACCCCTGAAAGGCATTGACTTAAACGACCTCTACAAAGAAGTAAAAACCGAAAACCAGGATAGAATCGGGTGTGTCGTCTCCTTCACCGGAATCGTTCGCAAAAACACCCGCGGCAGGATCACAAAAGAACTGCACTGGGGTCTTGCCAGGGATACTGAAGACAAACTAAGAAAGATTGCCGATGACGAATCAAATCGTGAGGGAATTTTAAATATATTAATCTGCCACAACACAGATGACTTGAAGGCACAGGAGCCGATGGTCTATATCCTGGTTGCGGCAGAACACAGGAAAGAGGGCTTTAAGTGTTTGATGAATATCATAGACCGTATAAAAGACGAAGTTCATTTTGATATGATTGAGAAAATTTAATATTTTAATATAAATTCAGTTAATAAAAACAATAAAATGCTCCTCGGATTTTACGGCTGCCACAACAGCGGGAAAACAACACTTATAGGAAAACTGATACCTGAACTTAAATCAAAGGGCTACAGCGTCGCGACACTGAAAAATATCCCCGGGGAATTTTCAATAGATACTGAAGGGAAAGATACATACAAGCACAAACAGGCAGGTTCGGGGCTGGTTGTGGCGTCTTCTGTAAACGAGACCGCCTTTATTTTCGGCAGGAGAATGGATTTCAATGAAATAACTGGAAAAATTAAAAGTTATGGTTATGATGTTATTCTTGTTGAGGGCTTCAAGCGGGAGAGTATTCCAAAGGTTAAGGTTGGGAATATTGAGATCATGGAAAATACCGTGTTTGAATACGACGGCAGCAATTTCAGTGGAATTTTAGATTATATCATAAAAGAGGTTGAGGTACAAAGAATTTATGAAAAATTACCTCGCCTTGACTGCAAAAAATGTGGCTTTGTTTGCAGGGAAATGGCTGGATTAATACTCAATAAAGAGAAGGACTACAGCGACTGCAAAATCATTTCCGAGGAGGAGGGTGATCTTTTAATTGAAGTTAACGGCAAAAAAATCTGGACAGGGGGTTTTGTGAAAAACATGGTGAAAAATGTAATTTCCGGGCTTATTTCTTCGCTTAAGGGTGGAGAGGATGCAAAGGAAATTAATATAAGAGTTAAGATGTAAATTTAACAAGAAATATTTTGAGCGAGAAAATTACCGCTAAATTAACATGGACCAAATTAAACTAATATTTAATAGATCATGTTTAATCATGTTTAATTAATAATACTTGATTCTAATATTTAATTATATAAGCATAACAATAGAATAATATAACAATAAAATTTTAATTTCCTTATAGATAAAAATGCACGAAAATGTAATGTGTCCTGTATGCGGCTGCACCTGTGATGATATTAAAGTTGAGGTAAGAGACGATGAAGTATGTACGCAGAACGCATGTGTTATGGGCAATGCAAAATTCCAGGAACTTGTAAGTTCGCACAGGATCAAAAACCCGCAAATTAAAATAAATGGTAAATTACAGGATACTGACTGGAACACCGCACTCAATAGAGCAGCAGAAATCCTTGTGAATGCAAAAAATCCTGCTGTCTTTATGGGAACGGAAACGATATGCGAAGCCTATCATGAAGGCATAAAAATTGCAGATTACCTTGGTGCATCAATTGACGGTTCATTTTCACAGTGCCACTGTCCGACAGGGCTGGGAATACAGGAGTCAGGCATGGTCACAGGAACTCTCGGTGAGACAAAGAACCGTGCTGATTTAGCAATTTACTGGGGCACGAACCCGATGTCTTCACATCCGCGGCACATGTCGCATTACGCGATATTTCCGCGAGGCAAATTCACAAAACAGGGCAGGAGAGGCAGGAAATTGGTGGTTGTTGATCCCAGGAAAACTAGGACCGCCGAGATGGCAGACCTTCATGTAATGCTGAATCCGGGCAAGGATTACGAGTTAATAGCAGTAACAAGAGCGGCACTCAAAGGCAAGGAAATAGACGATATTGCACTGGAGGATATTGGGATCACAAGGGAAACATTTAACAAATTTTTAAGTACATTAAAGGATGCAAAATTCGGTGCGATCTGCTTCGGCTTGGGGCTTGCAAGCTCCTCTGGAAAGAATCACAACACTGGAGCATTAATGCGCATGGTTCAGGAATTAAACGAACATACAAAATTCATTATGGGAATAGATATGGGTCACTGCAATGTCGCGGGGTTTGTCCAGGTAATGTCTTATACAACCGGCTACCCTTATGCGGTTAATTTTGCAAGGGGCTATCCTATCTATTCGCCAGGAGAGTTTACAAACGCTGATATGCTTGCAAGGCGTGAAATGGATGCGCTGCTTGTTAACTGCGCGGATTTAGCTGCGCATCAGCCGAGGAAAAGCGTTGAGTGGATGGCAAAGATTCCTGTTATAAGCATTGATATTGCACCATGCCCGACAACAATGCTCAGTGATGTCGTGCTTCCTGGTGTGATTGCGGGAATGGAAGCAGAGGGGACATTTTACAGGATGGACCATGTACCTTTGAGAATTAACAAATTCACAGATCCCCCGTTTGATTTCACAAAGTCGGATGCAGACACACTAAAACAATTACTTGAGAAGATAAAACAGTTAAAGGAAAAAAATAATTTAATTCAATAATTTATATAAAAATATAAAAACATTCATAAAAATGCCTGAAATAACAATTTACGCTGAAAGGTGTAGGGGATGCGGTAATTGTGTTATACAATGCCCAATCAACGCTAAAATTCCTGAGACAGGGGCGGGAAAACCGCAGAACAAAGAAGAAGTGATATGCGTTGAGAGCGGGATTGTCGCGGTTTTAAATAAAGATAACTGCATCGGTTGCGGGATGTGTATGAAGGTATGCCCGGTGGATGCGATTGTTGTTGTGAAATGAAAAAAATCATAAATCATAAAATCTAATTCAATAAAAAATTTAAAATGGAGAACACAATGGTATAAATTCCACGGGAGGATTACAAAAAATTAACTGAAAACATATCTATTTCAAGATATGAGTACGTGCGTATGCGGGAGACAATTGAACTTATGCGCGACAAAGAAGCACTCGCAGATATTGTAGAAAGCACAGAGCAAATCAAGCAGGGCAAATTCAAGACAATTGAGCAGTTGCAAAAAGAACTACAGTTAGATGGAGGACTTATGATGTAATCATTCCAGAGAAACCGGAGAGGCAAATTAAAAAGTTAGATGAAATTAAACAGAAGAGGGTAGTGGCAAGATTATTGGAGTTAAGAGAAAAACCTGAGTTGAGCAAACCGCTGCATTATTGTAAGATATGGAGTTTGCGGATTGGTAAATATAGAGTTAGATATGAGATAAATAGAAATAAAAAACGAGTAGAGATAAAGAGCGTGAGATACAGAAAGGAAGCATATTAATAATTTCAAATAAATTTAAGATAAATTACAATAAAACAAATAAAATAATTCAAAAATTTTAATTCAAAAATGTCCTCTCTTATCATAAAAAACGGATTTGTGTATGACCCCGTAAACGGAATAAACGGTGATATAAAAGATATTCACATAGAAAACGGCAAAGTAGTTGAAAAAATATCTGATGATTCAAATGCAAAGGTAATTGATGCTCGCGGAAAGACGGTGATGCCTGGAGGGGTTGATTCCCATTCGCATATTGCAGGGGCAAAGGTAAATACAGGGAGGCTAATGAGACCCGAGGACAGCAGGAGACATGCCGTTGCAAAGACAGACATAACCCATTCGGGAACAGGAGAAACGGTTCCCACTGTTGCTTTAACGGGCTATGAATATGCTGCCCTGGGCTACACAACGGTAATGGAAGCCGCAATGCCCCCGCTTGAAGCACTGCACACGCACGAGGAAATGCTTCATATCCCGATAATTGATAAAGG
>MCBC01000102.1 GCA_001723855.1 Candidatus Altarchaeales archaeon WOR_SM1_86-2
TTGTCCCAATTCGTTCATACATCCTTTCCATTGCCATATACCTCCTTTTTTAATTATACTTTCTGATTATGTTTTAAGTTGGGGGTCATATGGCACTATTTTATTATGACATTAACTATAAGATAGAGTGGTAGTGAAAAGGTAGTGAAAAGGTAGTGAAAAATGAAAATTCCAGAATCCCACCCAAGATACGAGTCCTTAAGGCAGAGGGAAAGAATGGTTAAAGCATTAGAAGAGGGTTATTTAGCCACCGCCGGATTAATTGCTCACGGCAGGGGGGAGGCATTTGATTATCTGGTTGGAGAAAAGACCCTTGAGCCAGCAGAGATGGCCGAAAAGGTGGGGGTTGGGTTACTTTTGCTTGCAGAGCATCCCGTGATTTCAGTGAATGGGAACACTGCAGCGTTGGCTGCGAAAGAAATTGTAGAGTTGTCGGGGATATTGAACGCCAAACTTGAAGTAAATCTATTCTACAGAACTTTGGAGAGGGAAATGATAATCAAGAGGGTATTGAAGGAAAATGGTGCCTCCGAGGTTCTTGGTGTTGGCAACGATGCTTCAGAGAGAATTCCGGGCCTGGATTCGGAGCGGGGAAGAGTCGATCCTGGGGGAATCTGGAAAGCGGATGTTGTTCTGGTTCCGCTGGAGGACGGGGACAGAACAGAAGCGCTGGTTGAGATGGGAAAGAAGGTTATTGCGATCGATTTGAATCCCCTGTCAAGAACATCCCAGAGGGCAGATGTGACGATAGTTGATAATGTCGTGAGAGCAATTCCAAACATGGTCTCTTTTGCCGGGGAAATGAAAAATATTGGCGCAAAGGAATTAAAGAATCTGATTCAGGGGTTTGATAATAAAAAAAACCTAAATGAAATGCTTGGGGCAATTTATGGGAATTTAAGGTGAACTGCCTGCACCCGCTTAAAACAGGTTAAGATAACCAAATCTTTTTTGAAACAAAAAAGGAATTGTTGATTTTTCCCAAAATTGTTAAAAATCTTTTCTGAATCAGAAAAGTAAATCGATGTGCTGAAAATATATTTTTATTCTTTTATGTTTAGTATATAAGTAAAACATGGACGATTCTGGCCTCCTTCCGGTGAGAGTTTCAACTTTTGACGAATTGATTGAACGGGGAGGGATAGAAAGGGGAAGCACCATCCTAATCTCAGGGTCGTGCGGAGCCGGCAAGTCAATATTTGCCATGCAGTCGGCGTATTACGGTGCGTTAGCAGGTGAAAAAGTTTATTATATAACATTTGAAGAAACCCCGGGGAAGATTAAAACGCATATGAAAACAAATTTTGGCTGGAACGTAAATGCGGTTGAGCATGAAAAAAAACTGGTTCTGGAAAGCGCCGACCCCTTTAAAATATCGATGGCTATTAACGCCGAAGATGAGATGTGGAGGATGAAGGGACTGCTCTTCCATGTTGATGTGATGGACCGCGCCATACCCTCAAAGGTGGACCGGATTGTGATCGACTCACTTTCTGCACTCTCCGCAGCATTCATAGATAAAGATAAATACAGGTTATATCTTAAAATCTTATTCGACTCCCTGAACCGCAAAAATTCCGTTAACTTTGTGATAATCGAATCAAGGCAGGATTTAGGTTTCCACAGCGAGGCGAACATTGCAGAGTTTCTATCTGACGGGGTTATAGTTTTGTATAATATTAGAAAAGACCAGGTAAGGGAAAGAGCACTCGAAATATTGAAATTGAGATGCTCCAGTCATGTAATGGAAACAATACCGTTCAAAATCACATATAAGGGAATAGAGATATTCCCGCAGGAAAGAGTATTTTAAAGTTTTAAAGTTTTATCAAAAAGATGGATTTAAAAAAGGAGTTGAGTGGTTTACCGGAATCCGGGATAGTTCTGATTACAAGTCCGGCAGAGGAGATAACTAAAACCAATATGGATATCCTTAGAATCATAACAGGGGGCGGAATCAGGGGGGTGTATATAACCGTTAATCACCCATACAAAACTCTTATAAAACATCTGGAAAGGAATGGTATTGACCCCGATAATTTCTTCTTCATAGACTGCATAACCAAAACTGCCGGAGGCAGAGCAGAAAGGGCTGATAATTGTTTATTTATAGCATCTCCGAATAGTTTAACCGAGTTGGGGATAGCACTCACCCAGGCAATCCAGATGATACCGGGGGATGAGAAATTCATATTCATGGACACCCTGAGTACATTATTGATTTATAATTCCGCGGGGACGACCGCAAAGTTCTCACATTTCCTGATCACCAGGATAAAACTTTTGGGTTTAAAAGGCATTTTCATGTCTGTTGAGAATGAGTTAGATGAGCGATTATTATCACAAATAGAGCAATTTTGCGATAAATGCATCCACATAAGTTAAAAAAAATGGAAAATTATGTCATAGCAGCCGCTGCATCGCTGGCGATAATGGTACTGGCGATAATGTCGATTGCCCTATCTTACGGGAGATTTGCTCAAGGTGAGTTTAAAACAGTTCTGGGGTGGATATTGATCGCGCTTTACATCCTCATTATTCCATATGCCTGCCTCGTTGTCAGGGATGCTGGACTGCTCCACGGGTTTGAATTGGAAATCAGTTGTCTTATTTATCTGGGTATGATGGTCGTAGCGCTCTTGCTTGTCAGAGCGGCATGGAATTTATACAAATTCTCAAAAGTTTTTGGTTTTAAGGACTTGCGAGGAAAGTTTGGGGGGAAATCCCAGGGAAAAACAAAATAGGAAATAGATCCCGTTTCAAAATCGCAGGTAAAGGAACGGAAATATTTCCAGTAAAGGATATTTTAATAAAAAAACATATAGTTTTAGTATAATCAAAATGGATTTAGAAAAAGAGTTAAGTGATTTACCCGCACCTTCCATTGTCTTTATTATAAGTCCTCCGGAGGATATCGGTAAAGTCAATATGGAAATCCTTAAGAGCATAACGGCGAAGGGGTGGGTGGGGTTGTATATAACCATCAACCAGCCGTACCAGAACATGGTGAAGATCATGGAGAGGAATAAAATTGATATAAACAGGTTCTTTTTCATAGACTGCATAACCAAGACCGCTGAGGGCAAAGCCGAGAGAGAAAAGAACTGCCTGTTTATATCCTCCCCCTATAATTTACCGGAACTTGGGCTGGCATTCACCCAGGCGATCCAGGCGATGCCTGAAGGCAATAGGTTCATATTCATGGACGCATTAAGCACCCTATTAATCTATAATTCCGCGGGAACGACCGCAAAGTTCGCGCATTTCCTGATGACCAAGATAAAACTTCTGGGTTTAAACGGCGTTTTCATGTCCGTTGAGGAGGGATTGGACAAACAGCTGCTGTCCCAGATAGAGCAGTTCTGCGATAAATGCATTCATTATAAATAAAACACATGAAAAATGGACGAGTATATAATAGCGGCTATTGCATCACTGGCAATAATGGTGCTGTCGATGATGTCGATTGCCTGGTCTTACAGAAAATTCTATCCAGGGGAAATAAAAACGGTTTTAGGGTGGGTGTTGATTGTGCTTTACGTGCTCTCTATCCCATACATCGGGTTTATCGTCAGAGACGCAGGGCTGCTCCCCCAGTTCGAAAGGGAAATCAACTACTTTATTTATTTCAGTACGATGGTCGCGGCACTTTTACTTGCCAGAGCATCCTGGAACCTGTACAAATTCACAAAGATTTTTAGTTTTAAGGATCTTGAGACAAGTATGCGCGAGAAGACCTCGCAAATAAAAAGTCGAGAAAATAAAAAATAGTTCCGATCTCAATGTTTTATGTCCCGGTTTTGATTCTTTTTTTTCTTTGTTTTTTAATAAAATTAAAAAATGAAAATCTTATTGGTCGGAAACGGGGCAAGAGAGCACGCGATTGCCGAGGCTGTGGCAAGGAGCCCGCAAAAACCCGGTTTGTATGCTTTTATGACCGCTAAAAATCCCGGGATTTCAAGGCTATCTGAAAAAACCGGGATCGGCGACATCTGTAACCCCCGGGATGTTCTGGAGTTCGCAGGGGAAACGGGTATTGATATTGCAGTTATTGGTCCTGAAGCGCCGCTGGATGCGGGAGTGGTGGACGAACTTGAAGACGATGGGATCCCATGCGTTGGTCCGAGAAGAAATGCCGCAAAACTTGAAACCGATAAATCTTTTGCTCGCAGGTTGATGGGAAAGTACGGCATAGAGGGAACGCCTAAATTTGGGATTTTCAGTGATGCTGATGAAGCAGCCGGGTTTTTTAAAGAATCGAATGATGAGTGGGTCATAAAGCCCGTGGGGCTTACAGGCGGCAAGGGAGTTAAAGTTATGGGCGAGCATCTGAACACGCCGGATGATGCGGAAGGATATGTCAGGGAAGTGCTGGGTAAAGATAATGAAGTCGTGATCGAAGAGAAGTTGATTGGCGAGGAGTTCACCATCCAGGCGTTTGTTGACGGCACCACAGTTCTCGGATCGCCTATGGTCCAGGATCATAAACGGGCTTATGAGGGTGATGTCGGTCCAAATACGGGAGGAATGGGATCGTATTCCGACAGGGGGTATATCCTGCCGTTTCTGACTCAAGACGACTACGATCAGGGAATCGGGATAATGCAGAGTGTCGTGGATGCCGTGAGGAAGGAAACATCCACCGCTTACAAGGGCTTTTTGTACGGGCAGTTTATAGCCACTTCCAGGGGCCTGTATGTGGTGGAGTTCAACGCCCGTTTTGGAGACCCTGAGGCGATGAACGTTCTTCCCCTGCTGAGGAGCGATTTTGTTGATATCTGCACCAGGGTCGCGGACGGAACACTAAACGAATTGGATGGTTTAAAATTCGAACCCAAAGCGACTGTCTGCAAATACATGGTGCCCGAGGGTTACCCCGAGCAGCCAAAATCAAATGTTAAGGTTGACGTTGACGAGGATAAAATAAAGGAACTTGGGGGGCGGGTTTATTATGCCTCGGTCAGTGAAGAGGAAGGAACCATTTACACGTCCTCCAGCAGAGCAATAGCTGTCGTTGGAGCGGCAGATTCAATTTATGAAGCGGAAAAAATTGCCGAGGGTTCAATGGAGTATATACACGGGGAGTTGTTTCACAGGAAAGATATCGGCACAAGAGAGCTGATCAAAAAGCGTATAGAGCACATGAAATCCATAAGAAAGTAGAAATTTACATATTTATAACAGTTTTTTGAAATGTTATATTCAGGAGATTATCGTAATGATCTAAATCTTGAGGTATTTCACCAGTTCATAGGTTAGAAGGGATGCTGTTATATACAGCAGAACACCCGATAATATCGATGCTCCAAAGCCATATCTCGGCAGCATTACTATTATCACCCCAACATACAAAAGCCATGCAGGAGTAAGGATAAGCAGTCCTTTGGCATAAGACAAAGTTGTTTCTACCCCGGAGTTTAGATATATAAGGTAAAAGGTTATAATAGTAACTGCTGGAAATAGTGCTACGAACGCTGCTAAGATCCCTTTCCCATGGCTTCCCAGATAAGTGACAATGCTTACCGCCAACCCTCCGATAATAAAATAGAGCAAAAATTTTA
>MCBC01000103.1 GCA_001723855.1 Candidatus Altarchaeales archaeon WOR_SM1_86-2
AAATGCAAAATAATCTTTTTATTTTTTGCATCCGGTTTCTTTTTTAAACCATCAGTTTTGGATTTAAATTTGTTTTCCCATTTCTTTGAATTATCATAATCCACAAGAATTATTATCTTTCTATAACCCCTGAGTTTTTCAAAGATGATTTTTTCTAAATGAGGGTACATGCTTTTTTTACCTCCGGCACGCGATGGCAAAACAATATATGCATCAGTATTTAATTTTCTCAATATTTCCGATACGATTTTCTTATCACTTTCACCTTCAACTGCAATTCCTATATCAGTCATTTTTTAACTCATCGCTGTGATAACTTTCGCCCAGAGTCATCCCGCACTCAATTAAAGATTCATTCAATTTTTTTGGATTTTTGACTCTTCTTGCTTTTGTCTCCCCATTTTCCTTTTCAACTATTACCATGTCTTCAGGATCACACCAATCAACGAAATAAGGTGAATGTGTAGCGAGTATTATCTGTTTGTCAGAATTCTTCATCAAATCAATCAGAAATTCGAGCAATCTTACATGAATATAATTCTCTGGTTCTTCAAAGCAAATAACGGCATCTTTTTTGGCTGTTTCCATTATTGTTATGTGGGAAAGCAGGGAAATTGTGCCGTCAGACACGCTTTCAGGATAAAAATATTTATCAAAATTTTTATCTTTAACTTTTAAGTAAACATGTTTTCCTTCAACAGTTGGCGAAATGTCTTCAATATCATCAACGACACCAGAAAGCAGTCCTTTGATTCTTTCAAATCTTTTTTTATCCTGTTGCGATAATTTCAATAGAAACAGTGCAAGATTTTCGCATTTCTTATCCAGGGCTAAATATTTATCAATGAATGTTTCGGGGTATTGTAATTTTATGTTTTGAGGAATTATCTGATATGTATAAATCTGACATAATGTGCGTGCAAAAAGAAGGACGCTGACGGAATTTTCCATTACTGTTTCTGGAAGTTTCTTGAGTTGTTCTATTTCATTTTTAAGTTTTTCATTGAATTCTTTCGTTCTGTTCATAAATCCCTCAAAAGCCTTTGTTGATATTTGTTGGAATATGTCTGAAAACTTAGAAGGCATCTCTCCAAACCACTCTGGATCCGGAATTTCATTTATCAAAACATTACCCTTCTTTATTGTTACCTTTTCTTCTACAACTTTTATTACATCATACTTCCCAGAAATTTTTACATAATATTCAAACAAGAAATTTGTTTTTCTGACATTTAATTCAAATTCCGCTTCTACCTCAATATCATTTTCTTCATTTCCGCCGAAAACAACCTCCTTATAACCTCCCCTTCTGATAAATATTTTTTCAATTGGATCTCTAAATCCTTCGCCAAGAAAACTTAAAACATCAATAATATTGCTTTTCCCGCTATTGTTTCTGCCAATCAGAACATTAAACTTTCCAAATTCAACTTCAAAATCCTTCAAAGATTTAAAATTTTTTACTTTTAACTTTCTAATCATTTGAATTTTTATCAAAATTATATCTTGTATTAATAAAAATGTTTTGATTGTTTCGGAATAAGTGTTGATGAGAGCATTGAGGAGAAGTGAATCTATGTTTTTACTATAATGCATACACCAGAATAATCGCGAGAGTTACCAGCAATATCATGCCCATCCAGATGTTAGCAGCGTTACATCTGCATTTTGAATTCTTTGAGGATGTATATACCACAAATAATATTGCAGGAGAGATCATCGGGATGAAACTCTGCTCTGGTGGGACATGCAGAACATTCTTGAAGACAACTGCCAGAGCCATAACACATATCGCTGCAACCACTGATACCTTGGTTTCGTCTTTTATTTTCAGGTTATTTTTATATTATGTATGTTTTGCATATATATAAACGATGAAAAATCGGCTGATTCCAGCGGGATTTGTTTTCGCGGGCATATTCCTTATAAATTCGTTGCCCCACATCTTTTTCGGGGTAACGGGAGTGAGTACATACACGCCATTGGCTTTGAGTCAAGATCAAACCGTAAATTTAATCGGGGGGATATTGAACTTCTGTTTTGCGATTTTGCTTCTTTACTTTTTGAGAAACGCATCGATTAGCATCAGGAATAAAATCATGTATTTTTGTGCTGGTGTGGTGATCGCTGTAATCGGTTTATCCCTCTACCACTTTGATGAGATGAGTTCATACGTATTCTGGACCGTTGCAATCATCGCAGTATTTGCTTATTCATATTTCATATTCAAGAAAGAAGAATGTGAGGTAATCCATGCGGGATACGCCCAGCCGGAAAATGGCGGAAGGGTTGTTCCGGGTTTTGAAGGCGTTCAATTTTATCGTGAGCCGGTCCTTGATTGTGAGGGTGATGTGCTGAATGAAGATTTCTCTGGGCAGGATGCCTGGAGCAGATGGGAAAAACGCGATACTGACTTCAGGGAATTATATGAAAACGCATCCTTTTTACCCGGTAATGTGGGGATAACGGATGTACTCAACCTGAAAGCATCTTATGATGGAAAAGACGGCAGTGGATGCAGATTGGAATACGGCGGGCAGGTAACTTACAAACCCGGGGAATTTTCTCCAGATGATGAATATACCTTCAGCGCTATAATGAAGCCAACATCTCAAGAAGGCGTGGTTTCCGCGTTTTTCATCCATTTCATAGACGGCGACACTTCTGATCCGGGGGTATGTCAAAATAATCACGAAATAGATATTGAGGTAATTAAAATGGCGGATGGGGAATTAAGAGCATATTTCACCACATGGACGAGAGCCGTTAAAGTCTGGGGCGGGGCAAGTGGATGTGAGTGGATCCCCGAAAAATGGGATGATAGACAGCAGGAAGTAAACTACATAGTCCTTGACGAAAGATATGCCCGGGAATTTCATAGATATTCATTTAAGTGGATGCGCGATCGCATAGAATTTTATATTGACGATCGATTTATTGTATCGCATGAAACCGTAATCCCTTTTCACTCCGCACCTTTAAGGATAAACACGTGGGCTAATCTTGGATGGGCGGGGCTGCCGGATGAAACCCCTTCTTTTATTGGATCTACGGAAGTCAAAAAGGTGTGCATATCATCGTCTCAAACTATTGATTGAGCATATTATTCCAGATTTTTATAGCCCACATCAGAAACCCTGCCCTTGTTGTCTAAGGCAAACTCAATGAGGACCCTGTCAGTTTTGTGCTTCCCAGGGTTCCATTCTGCCCCGCATTTGCCGCACTCCACATCGGCACCAAGTTCTATTGCGTACCAGCTGGCATCTGCATACAGCATGCCGCATCCAGGGCAGGCACTTATGCTGACATCCAGATATGCCTTTTTCTTGTTCATATCCATAAATTTGGGATTGTGAATAATAAAGCATGCGTGCTTATTTAGCAAGTTAAGTGGAGTGCAGCCACAACTTTCTCATCCGTATCCTTGATTTTGTTGTATTTGTCACAGGCAGTTTTTGTTTTCTCAACTATTAGTTTGATATTATGCGTCCTTATATGTTCTCTGGTCTCAGAAGGAACATCCATAAACCCTGATGATCCGGTGCCAACGATCAACACCCTGGCCTTATAATCAAAAACTGCTCTTAAGTCCTCAACCTGTAGTTTATGCCCCTCCTTTCTCCACCACGAACTCTTGACCTTTTCAGGAAAAATGATGACATCATTATAGTAACTCTTACCATCAATTTTTATGTGCCCGAAACTGTAGGAGTCGATAACTGGCATCTTTATTTATTTGGATTTACTTGAATTTAATATCTCAATTACCTCCTCATCAGGGACATCATACCAGTTCCTGTAAACCTGTGCTACCGCCCTGAAAAAGACGGGTTTTTCAAGAACCACCATTTCATCGACCATTTTCCCTATCTCTTCTGCAGCATCTTCTCCTGAAACGGGGACTGCCGCTATAATCTTTCCCGCTTTTTTATTTTTGCACAGCATTATCGAAGCGCGCATTGTAGAGCCCATCGCTATGCCGTCATCAACCAGTATGACCTCCTTTCCCGTAATTTCCGGCAGCGGCTTACCTTTTCTCAGCACATCCACTCTTCTCTTAATTTCTCGTTTTTGCTCCTCTACAATCCCGTCAATCGTTTCTTTTGAAAGCCACCCGTACGCATGCTCAAAAATAAATGTGCTTCCGTCTTCCGCGATTGCACCGAATCCGGCTTCAGGATTGTCGGGGTACGGCAGTTTTCTTGATATTAATACGGAAAGGTTTGCGCCCAGGTATTTCGCAACCTCATACCCGACCTCAACGCCGCCCCTTGGGATGGCTAAAACCAGAACTTCTTTGCCTTTATATTTTCCCAACGCTCCGGCAAGCTTTTCGCCTGCGTCTTTTCTGTCTTCAAACATGTTATCCCTTTTTTATTGATCAATAAAAATTCATCTATTTCTCCAACATCCTGCGCAGCCGTTCCGGAGCAACAAACCCTGCATAGAAAACAATTCCGCTTGCTACTGCACAAGATTCGGCAAGATAAACCAGTACGGCATCCTGGGATACCTGTGCGGCTATCACGAATATATATGCTAAAACCGCAAATAGTGCCCCGGCACTCATCATTTGAGCCCTTCGAATCGCCGTCTTCTTTGTCATTAATCCCGAATATTTCCAGAACTGGTATGCAATCATACCAAAGTAAAGAAACCAGAAAAATAGTATCGCAGCCGAATGGACATCCGACCGCTCTCTTATATGTTCGGCATCCAGAACGATTACATCTGCAGGCGTTACAAGAATCACGATCAATGTAACCGCCAGGTGAACGGCAACAAATAGTATATACTTCTTCATCCGTTCTATAAAATCCGTTAGAAAGACAAAAAACCAGAACACTCCGATCATATTAAAGGCGTCAAATAATGTGGTAAGGGCACTTACGACCATACGTTGGTTTGTACTCATATCAGGCGAAACTAACAGGGCGCCAATCGAATTCAACATAAAACCAATGGAGACGGATACGAACGCGTAAAAAATGTGTTTCTTCTGCGGGTTTTGTTTGTCATTTAAATATCTTCCAAATGAATGAAATGCCAGAATACAGAAAGGTATCGTGTACAAAAGTATACCGATTGTTGTACCCGAGATCATTTTAATTTTTATATGTATGATTTAATTAAAAATGCTTGAGATAAGTTAACTTCTACCCCTTCGCAACTCCCAGCGGAACAACCCTCGCAACGGCTTTTGAAATCCCCGTGACCTCAACGCTTTTTATAACTTCGTCTATATCCTTGTAAGCCTCCGGGACCTCCTCTGCCAGAACTTTCATCTGGGCTGCCCTGATCACCTCTCCTTTTTGCTCCAGCCGTTTCTTTACTTCATCCCCCCTGAACTTCCTTTTTGCGGCGCTTCTTGACATCACTCTACCTGCCCCGTGACATACTGAGCCGAAAGTTTCTTCCATTCCTTTCTGCGTTCCAACAAGGACATAAGAGGCGGTTCCCATATCCCCCGGCACGATCACGGGCTGTCCAATATCGCGGTAGGTTTCTGGAATCTCTTTCCTTCCGGCAGCAAATGCTCTTGTCGCTCCCTTCCTGTGCACGCAGACCTCCTTTGTTTTGCCGTCAATTTTATGCTCTTCAAATTTTCCTATGTTGTGGCAGACATCATAGATCAGGTTGATTTCCTGCCCACCGAAAATTTTATTGAATGTTTCCCTGACCCAGTGTGTTATTATTTCGCGGTTGCAGAAAGCATAGTTTACTGCACACCTCATCGCGCATAGATAATCTTCCGCCTCCCTTGATCTGATCGGAGCACAGCAAAGTTCTCTGTCCACCAGGTTAATGCCGTACTTTTTTGATGCTCCCAGCATGACCCCTATGTAATCATCGGCTACCTGGTGCCCGAAGCCCCTTGACCCGCAGTGGACCATGACCGTTACCTGCCCGGCATCCTTGATCCCGAATGCATTTGCGGTTTTTTCATCAAATATGCGGTCAACCTTCTGCACCTCCAGAAAGTGATTTCCTGAGCCAAGTGTCCCCAGTTGGGGCCTGCCTCTTTTTTTTGCCCTTGGACCGACTTTTGCCGGATCTGCCCCGCCCATGCAACCGTTCTCCTCCATATGCTCAAGGTCCTCTGTTCTGCCGTAACCGTGCTCTACAGCCCACCGGGCGCCGTTAATGCAGACATCATCCAGCTCGGATTCTGATATTCTTAACTTACCCGTGCTCCCAACCCCCGAGGGAACATTTCTAAATAATTTATCCACAAGTTCTTTCAATTTAGGCTTTACCTCATCCACCGTGAGATTTGTCGTTAATAAACGGACGCCGCAGTTGATATCATATCCTATGCCTCCGGGGCTGACGATTCCTTCCTCCATGTCAAAAGCCGCAACACCCCCGATGGGAAAGCCGTAACCATAGTGGGCATCCGGCATAACCAGCGCAGCCTTCTGGATCCCGGGGAGGGTGGCTACGTTGGTTATCTGCTTTAAAACCCCTTCTTCTATGCTGTCCATCATCTTCCGGGTGGCATAAATCCTCGCCGGCACCCTCATTCCTTCCCTGTAGTCCTTCGGGATCTCCCATACACCATTTCGAATCTGTTTTATCATCCTATTTAATAATTAAAAGGAAAAAATAAAAATATGCTGACAATTGACAGGTATGCAGAAAAATTCAAGATATTGGTGGATCTGGAAAGGAAGGAGGAGATGCGCATTCATGAGCAGGAGATGCGAAATTTAAGCGGCCGCCAGAGAGAGAAGAAAGGGAGAGCGATACTGCACCTGAGGGGAGGGAGGGGAGGGAGGGGGCTCGGGGGAAAATTCCTTGTGAAATTCACGCGTCCAGGGGAAGAATTACCTGAGACGGAGATTTCCGTCGGGGACCTTGTTATGATAAGCCCGAACGACCCTTTCAAAAAAGATAATCCATCCGGAACGCTGGCGGAAAAAACCCGCTATTCCATCACGCTGGCTTTTGATGATGAGCCGCCGGGTTTTGTTTTCAGATTCAGGGATTTGAGGGCCGACCTGTATGTAAACGACATCACGTTCCAGAGAATGCTGGAAGCTATCTCTCTTTTCGAAAGAACCGGGAGGAAGAGGCTTGTTAAATTAAGAGGTGTTATTCTCGGATTCAGGGAGCCGGGCTTTTCAAGGCCAATATCCATAAAATTTTATAACAAAAAACTTAATTTTTCACAGAAGAACGCGGTTAAGAAGGCGTTATCATCCGATGATTTCTTTCTTATTCACGGACCCCCGGGAACCGGAAAGACAATCACGTGCATAGAGATAATCCGGCAAGTTATAGGAAGAGGAGAAAAGGTGCTTGCCGCTGCAGATTCCAATACAGCGGTGGATAACATGGTGGAAAAGTTAATCGAGAGGGGCGTTGGGGTTGTCAGGATCGGGCACCCTGCACGCGTCACACCCTCCCTGAGGGAACATACACTGGATTACATCATAGAGGAAAACGAGCTGTATCAGCAGTCAAGGGCTTTAAGGGAGAACGCGCTGAAACTCAAAGAGAAGCAGAAATACCTGACTCCCGCAACCAGCAGATGGAGAAGGGGAATGAGCGACGGTAAGATAAGAAGTACTGCTAAAACAGGTAAAGCATTTAGAGGCGTTCCGTCAAAAAAATTGTTTGAGATGAGCAAATGGCTTGATGTCCAGGAAGAGGTTGATGAGTTGTTCGATAAAGCAAATACCTTGGAAGGGAAAGCGTTGGACATTATACTTGATAATGCTGAGGTTATATGTGCCACCAACTCTACCTGCGGCTCAGAGATAATGGGAAGCAGGGTTTTCGACCTGGCGGTTATAGACGAATCAACTCAAAGCACAGAACCTTCCTGCTTAATTCCAATAATCCGCGCGGATCGGGTTGTTATGGCAGGGGACCATAAACAATTGCCTCCAACCATATTGAATGAAGAAGCAGAGAAAAAAGGGCTTGGGAAAACTTTATTTGAGAGGCTGATGGAGATGCATGGTGAAATTGAAGAAATAAGCGAGATGCTTCAGATCCAGTACCGGATGCATGAGGACATTATGAATTTTTCAAATCGGCAGTTTTACAAAAGTAAACTTATCGCAGATGACGCCGTCAGAGCCCACGGGTTAAATGACCTGGGCGTGGAAGGAGAAAAAAAACCCCCTGTAATCTTCCTGGATACATCCAATATGCCCGGGCACGGTGAAAGAACCCGCACCGGCTCTACATCCAGGGAAAATCCATGTGAAGCAGAACTTGTAGTGAGCATCATCCGTCGGCTCCTTGACGCAGGCATTAAGCCCCCCGATATTGCGGTAATTGCCCCATACGACGACCAGGTGAATCTGATCAGGAGTAAAATCAACATCGATGACCTGGAGATTAAAACGGTTGACGGGTTCCAGGGAAAGGAGAAGGAAGTTGTGGTGGTGAGCTTCACCCGCTCCAACCCCGGAGGAGAGATCGGCTTCCTTGAGGACTTGCGGCGGCTTAATGTTTCACTTACGAGAGCGAAAAGAAAACTGATTTTGATCGGAGATACTGAAACCATCTGCAGCCACCCGGTATATAAAAGGCTTATTGATTACGTAAAGGATAAGGGGGAGATTTTCAGGAGTCTGGAGGAATTCGTGCTATAAACCTTTCACCCGCCAAAACAAAACCATTGATTTATATTTTTTAAAATCCATAATAAAAGGAATGAAAAATGAATACAAAAAGGATTTTGATTGCAACTGCGATAGGGCTGTTATGCGGGCTTTTTTGTGCCTACGGGACCGTGATGATGGTGGATAAAGGTGGATTGGACCCTGAACTGGCAACCACGGGATCTTTAGCTTTTATCGTGTTTAATAGGATTCTAATCGGACTCGTGGTTGGATTTGCAGACAGGATAAAACTGAATTGTGTTTTGAGGGGTGCGGTAATTGGAGCGGTTGTAAGTCTGATGCTGGGCATATTCCCGCTGCTTAATGGAGATATTACGAGTGCACTAACCGTTATTGGGTTTGGCGTCGTGTACGGGGTTATCGCGGATGTTGTGGCGACAAAGTTCTCATAAAAAAGCACAGGCAACTGAAATGAATCGGGATACTTATGCAAATCGTAGCTGCAGGTATATAAAAACAAGGGCGAAGATTTTAAAGGCAATTATTACTGATTTTAAATTCAAATAAAATGACTGAAGAAAAGGATTTGATTGCGTACTGCGGTTTGTACTGCGGGGACTGCAACAAACATTCAAAAGAAATAAGGGAGGGTGCAATAAAGTTAAAAGCAGGTATTGATGCAAAAATAGGGGTTGCTG
The DNA here is from genome assembly GCA_001723855.1 of Candidatus Altarchaeales archaeon WOR_SM1_86-2. Next base: position 9,278 of record MCBC01000103.1, read on the forward strand.
GAGCCGCAGCAATAAAATCCCGCATACTTGAATTAAAGAACTACAAAGAATTCTATGAGGTGCTGGAATGGTTTGCAACACAAGAAGGGGTAATGAATAACGGCGATTGCGTTAAATGCAGAAACGGCGGAGGACAAGCAATTTGCGAAATCAGAGACTGCGCAAAGGAAAAGGGTATTGAGTTTTGTTGTAAATGTGATGACTATCCCTGTGATTTGCTGCATCCGAGAATGATAGAAGACAGCGATCGCTTAATTTCCAATAAAATTTAATCTGATTTTAATTATTTTAGAATCGATAAAATGGAAATCGAAAAACATAAAATCAACTATCGGCGTGCAGGTATGGGAGATATTGAAATTTTAGTTGAGTATAGAGTTCGATTTTTGAATGAATGTTTCAATCACCCGGAAGATGAAGAGACTAAAACTATAAGAAAAGAATTAGAAACATATTTCCCAAAAGCAATTCCTTCTAAAGATTTTATTGCCTGGCTAGCAGAATATGATGGAAAAGTAATTGGTGTCGGTGGGATGATCGTATGGCAAGTGCCGCCATGGTATCGGGATAAATCAGGAAGAGCGGGGTGTATTATCAATATGTATACGATTCCCGAAGCAAGGGGAAAAGGTGTCTGCACCGGGTTATTGAACGAGTTGATTCAAGAAGCCATATCCTTGGGGATCACATATTTACATCTTCGTGCTTCCGACGATGGAATAAATATTTATAGAAAAGCAGGATTTGTTGAGCCTGAACAGATAGAAATGGAATTAAAGCTTGAAAGATAATGCTTAATCCGGCAACTTGCGTTATGTTATCAAATTCCCAATCCCATGAAAATAATCAGGGAAGAATATAGTCCAAACTGGAAAGAAGCATTTGAAGTTGAAAAAAAGGTTCTTGCTGAAGTGTTAAGAGAATTCAATCCTTTAATTGAACATGTTGGGGGTAATTCAGTCGAGGGACTATGTGCCAAGCCGATTATTGATATAAATATTGGCGTCAAAGAACCCGACCATCTAGATCAATCAGTTGAAAAACGAAAAAATTGCGAATTATTTAACTCCTTTATAATTTATTAATGTATGTACAAAGTTTATATTACGATAAAAAATTTTGATAAAGTCTAAAAATTTAAAATGGAAGCAGTTGCTTTTGAGCGGAAGGTATTGAGCATGTTGGGCAGTATGCGCAAAGACATAAGTGCAGTGAAACATGAGGTTGAATATATAAAAAAACAAGTGAGTGAAGAGTATTTAACAGAAGACGAAGAAAAACTTTTAGAAGACGCACTAAAATATGAAAAAGAAGGTAAATTATTAACAACAGAGGAGGTATTCCGCGATTAAGATGTCATACAGTATACGATATCATCCAAATGTCAAAAAGTATGTAGGGAAACTCAATAAAAAGGATAGAACAAGGATTGAAAAAAGAATTGAAATTTTGCGTGAGGATCCTTATCCTACTGATACAAAATTCATCAAATCAAAAAGATATAAAAATCTGAAAATATTTCGTATAAGGTGCGGGAAATTCAGGATTTTGTATTATGTCAGGCACGAAAAATTAATTGTCGTTATTGTTGAAATTGATAAACGAGAGAGGGTTTATTGAGGAGATGAAATTTAAAATAAAAATAAATAAAAATGCCGACGATATGTCATTTTACTATCCCCGTAGAGGATATAGGACGAGCAAAGAAGTTCTACACCGAATTATTCGGTTGGAAGATTGAAAGATCGCAGGGGCCGATAGAATACTATGGAATTGAGACCATGAGTTTAGATGGTGAAGAAGGTCTTGGAGGGGGAATGGCAAAGAAGGAAAACCCGCAGCAGATAATCACCAGTTATATTGAGGTCCAGTCAGTGGATGAATCTCTTGCCCGGGTTGAGGAACTCGGAGGTAAAGTATTGATGCCCAAGATGGCGGTGCCTGGAATAGGATATACTGCGGTATGTCTTGATACAGAGAATAATACTTTTGGTCTGTGGGAGAGCAATGAGAACGCAAGGTAAAAATGAATACAAAAAGAATTATTTTGTCTGGTGTTGTCGCTGGAATAATTATATTTCTAATAGGCAACATATCATACTTTGCATCAATGGGGTTGTATGAAACACAAACAACTGATATATGGAAGCCGATGAAGATGCCGGTATGGATGGGATATTTATTTACCGGAAATCTCATGATGGGGCTTTTAATGGCAGTTGTGTATTCTTATCTGCAAAAAGCTTTATCTGGAAATGCGATAAAAAAGGGTGCTGCGTTCGGAGTGCTTGTCTGGCTCGCAGGCAGCCTGCCCCAGTTTATCGGGCTTTATTTGACGGTGGCAATGTCTGACGCCCTTCTGCTTTCCTGGATAATACAGTACTTAATCAGCAACGTAGCGGCAGGTATCTCAATAGCGTATCTCTACAAAGAATAGATGTGATGGAGGGTAAACCCGCGATCAACGGAAAGGATTTGGTTGGTGCATGTGGCATTTACTGCGGCTTATGCATGAAATACCAATCAAAGGCAAAGAGCAGATGCATTGGCTGTAAGTTAGGTGAGCAGCATGACTGGTGCAGCATCTGGAGGTGCTGTGTAAAAAAGCACGGGTTTGAGACATGCGCCGAGTGCGGTGAGTATCCCTGTGAAAGATATGCACGAAGAAGACAAAAAGATCCGAAGGGTTGGATTCTACCTGATGAAAACCTCAAAGATATTAAGCATGGTCGGGAGGATTGGTTAAAAGAACAGATAGAAAGACGATTGCTTGCGGAAAAAATGCTTGAGAACTACAATGAAGGCAGGTCAATGAGTTTTTACTGCAAATCATGTACCAAGCTGCCTGTTGATCTGATAGAGGAGGCAATAGGGAAGGCGGAAAAGAAATTTGAAAGTGATGGGATAGAAAAGGCAGATATAAAAACACGGGCAAAGATTTTAAAGGCAATTATTAAGGATTCTAAATTTAGATAAAATGACTGAAGAAAAAGAATTAGTCGCGTACTGCGGTTTGTACTGCGGGGACTGCATCGGCTACAGGCGAAAAGCCGCTGACCTTGCAAGGGATCTAAGAAAAGAACTAAGGGCGACAAAATTCGATAGGACTGCGGAGTATCTGGCTGGGGTACCTTTCTTTGCGGCATATAAGAACTATCAGGGGTGTTATGAGGTGCTGGGCGCGTTAGTAAAAATGCGCTGTAAGAAAGCATGCAGGGGGGGTGGAGGACCTCCTTTCTGCAGGATGAGAAAATGCTGCCAGAAGAAAGGATTTGACGGCTGCTGGGAATGCAATGAAATCGAGACGTGTAAGCACCTGGACTTTCTCAAACCCTCTCATGGTGATGCGCACATAAAGAATCTAAGGAAAATCAGGAAAAATGGGGTTGATGAATTCCTTAAGGGTAAGAAATACTGGTACTGCAAATTAGAGGAAAGCAAATAAAATGCCGGGTTTAATGCCTGGGATGGCAGGAGAAAAGGAGGCTTATGGCGTGTGTCCATCCTCGGAGAAGACATGGCTGTCAAAATTCCGCCAGAAGCCCGTGAAACATATGAAACCGGTGATGGACTTATGCTACACGCCGGTTGATATCTGGAAGGAAAAGTTTGCCAAGCATGGATTGTATGAAGCGATAGAGAACATGAGCGAACCGGAAGAATTTTGATTATTATTTCTTATGGTTTATCTAAAATATAAATATAACAGGAAGCATTCCCCGCAAATACACGTAACGATAAAAATGGCACAAAAAACATTGCCTTTCACAAAAGTCCAGGTAGAAAAGATTATAGAAGAATACCCGACCCCCTTTCATATTTATGATGAAGAGGCTATAAGAGAAAATGCAAGAAGATTAAACAATGCCTTTTCCTGGGTGCCAGGGGCAGGATTTAAAAATTATTTTGCTGTAAAAGCATGCCCTAACCCGCATATCATAAAAATATTGAAGGACGAGGGCTTTGGCACCGACTGCAGTTCCCTGCCAGAGCTGATAATGTCAGAAAAAGCAGGCATCAGCGGGGAAGACATTATGTTTACATCAAATGACACCCCTGCGGAAGAATTTCAAAAAGCAAGACAGCTGGGTGCAATAATCAACCTGGATGATATCACTCATATTCCATTTTTAGAAAAGCATGCAGGCATTCCGGAAATTATATGTTTTCGCTATAACCCCGGACCATTAAGGGAAGGCAATGAAATAATAGGCAACCCCAGAGAGGCAAAGTACGGGCTTACGACAGGGCAGATATGCGACGCATATAAAATTATGAGAGATAAAGGAGTCAGAAGATTCGGGCTGCATACAATGATTGTCTCAAACATGCTCGACCCCCGTTATCTGGTGGAGACCGCAAGCATGTTATTCGATCTTGCGGCAGATATCTCGGAGAAATTATCCATAAAATTCGAATTCGTAAACCTGGGTGGAGGTGTCGGAATACCCTATAGGCCGGATGATGAGCCCGTGGATCTTGAATTCTTTTCCGAAGGTGTAAAGGCGGCATATGAAAATAAGATCACGGCAAACGGTCTTGACCCCGTGCGGGTTGTGATGGAATCCGGCAGGGCAGTAACCGGTCCGTACGGGTATCTTGTTTCAACCGTAAGGCACGTAACCAGGAAGTACCGGGATTATGTGGGTCTTGATTCGTGCATGGCAAATCTTATGAGACCTGCATTTTACGGCGCTTACCATCACATCACGGTCCTGGGTAAAGAAAACCAGCCAGAAGATCATGTTTATGATGTTACGGGCAGTCTCTGTGAAAATAACGATAAGTTTGCAGTACAAAGGCATCTTCCGGAAATTGAGCGCGGGGATATCGTTGTAATCCACGACACGGGAGCACATGGTCACGCCATGGGGTTCCAGTATAACGGCAAGTTACGCTCAGCCGAACTGCTGCTAAAGCCTGACAGGAGGGTAAAACAGATCAGGAGAGCGGAAACTGTTGATGATTACTTTGCTACGCTGGATTTTTCCGGTCTTTGATTTGTAGCTGCAGCGTCATAAGTGTTATAAACCTTTCAATTCATCCGCAAACATTTCAAGTTTTCTCCTGCTGGTGCCGAGTTTTTCTTTTCCAAACCCCACCAGATGCTCTATGTAGTCGTAACCAACCAGCAGCTTTCCGTTTTGCATTACCGGCACATCCAGCCGCTCTGTCCCGCACAACTCGACCATAAATCTCCCTGGCTTTAAAACCTGGATTCCCGAGCGCTTAAATCCGCATCTCAACGCGATGTTTAAAATCCTGACGGCACCTTCAAGGTCCGGTGATACCACATGCAGTATCGCAGGCTCCTGCCTGAACCATACAATCCCGGCAGGGGGCTTTTTAGCTATATCCGCAACTTTTTCCAGAACTTCGTTGGTTTCCGGCGGACTGTGCCACCTAGCCAGGAAATCATTATCATACCTGGAGCCGACATCCTGGAAAAGGGTTATTCTTCCGGCACAGGATGATGTCGTATAATATGTCTCTCTTGAATTGATGTCGCTCAATATCGGGACCATGACCTCATCAACCAGACCCTCTTCCAGCGCCTTGTTTAACTTCCCCAGAGCGTTCTCTTTTTGCAGTTCGAATTTTGTTTTCATTGACCTTTTATTATTAATTTTTTTATAGAATTAAAAATGGCTGTTGTCACAAAAACAATCCAGGTTTCCACGAAAAGGGATGTTGATTTGAAAGATATAACCTCGCAGGTGGCAGGTATTGTTAAGAAGAGCGGTTTGAAGGACGGTATCGCAACCGTTTTTGTTCCCGGCGCCACGGGGTCTGTAAGCACCATTGAGTACGAGCCCGGACTGCTTAAGGATATTCCGAAAGCGCTGGAAAGAATTGCCCCTTCCGACATTGACTACGAGCATCATAAAACATGGGGATGCGACAATGGAAAGAGCCATGTCAGGGCGACCTTTCTCGGCCCGGGTCTTGTTGTGCCGTTTGCGGACTCGAAGTTAATCCTTGGCACATGGCAGCAGATCGTGTTCATGGACTTTGACACGAAAGCAAGGAATAGAAAGGTGGTTGTGCAGGTTATGGGCGAATGAAATCATGAAAGCCGTGTATGAGTAAAACTGCTGCAATAACGATCAACATTATCGCGATGAGGACTCCGCAAATTATCACCATCGCCTTTATCTTCTCCCTTTTTCTTTCATCTCCTGTTAGAATCATTTTATCTGCCGGACAAAAACATCACAGCAAGCATTATAACTATCGCTATAACAAGCAGAATCACCATGATGCCCTTATCTGTCCCGAACCCTATGGGTATGGGCCCGATAAAACCGACAAAACCGCCTTTAACCTCGCCTTTTTCGCTCAACGCCAGCAATATAATTCCAACGATCAGGGTTATGATGCCGATGAAGATAAGCAAAAGCCCAATAGTTACAAGATTCATCTTTCTATTTTATTATTACCCTTCTATATTTAAAAAATTCCAAGAATAAAATTCCTGAAAAAAACAAGGGCATCATGTAAAATCGGAATCTGCAGGTATCCCGAATCTATGAAATATATTGACAGCAGGGTTATAAATGTGAATATGAAACAGATCACGCCCAACGCCAATCGCGTGTTTTTCTTTGTATTTTTGAGTGGGATGTCCCACCATTCCATGCTTTGAATCCCATCAGCAATTATATGTATAAGCCATCCAAAGCAGAAGCCGTATATCAATATCTGTACGGGATCGCTCTTCCATATATCAATACAGTTAAAACTTATATCTGCTATGTTCAAAATTATTATTGGGATTATCGGGGAATGGAAAATAATACTTCTATGCGCAAATAATCTCTTAATGATTCCAAAACTATCCAGATCCGGTGAAAGTCCATACACCTTCCCCATTCTTTTAAATGAGGCGACCACCGCACCGCATATAAAACACAGCAGAGACAGAAACGGAGGCAGTCCATCGGTGTAGAACAGCAGGATTGACCCCGCAAACACTGCTAACATGTGAATATCATTATTTGGCATTTTAGAGTTCAATTGTTTCTTTTATTTTTTTCTTATTTTAAAAATTAAAAATAGAATGAATATGTCGAAAAAGAAGATACTGGTAACATCCGCATTACCTTAGCCGATAGATGCAAAATGGAACTTCAATAGAAATCATGCGGTAAGCGGCACCTCATAAGCATTTTTCATCGGTGATGCCTTTATAGTGCCGCATATCACTTTATTTTCAATTTCTTCTAATTCACGGGCGACTTCAAGAGTGTGGTAGATTTCTCCGCATTCTTCACAAACATCTGCGGGAACTTCCCTGATCATCAAAAGTTTATCCTCTAACTCAACAGGAATGCCCACTTTTTTATGCTCTACCTTCCCACCGCAAATAGCACATTTGTCCATTATATATTTATTTTCATTAAGAAATCAAAATCCAGAAGCGGCAACATTGATTTTAGTTATTCCCGGGTTAGCGGTTTTGTATGGATTTGTGAGAGCTAAGCGAAGGGGGTAAATTTCTGAAATCCTCAATATCCCATGCAAAGATACCCTCCTGTCTTAATTTTTCTTTCCCGTCTATCCTTTTTGCCATCAATCCAAAGAATTCCTTTTCTTTATGCGGCACATATTGTGATTTTTCCTTTAATTGTTTGATTATTCTCTTTGCTTCATTTAATTTCAAATCCTTCCATTTGCATTCAACAAACAATATATTTTCTTTATTTAGCCCAACAATATCAATCTCATAGGTGTCTCCTCCCGGAATTTTTCCCCATTGTCTTCCGATCTCTATCGGATTGAAAGGCAGTTTATCTCTCAACATTTCCATAAAAAACTTCCTGCATAATTCTTCAAATTGAAATCCTATAAACGCAGGGAGTTGGTCCTTAACATTTCTTATAAATCCGGGGTCTCTCCGCTCATAGAGTGAATAATTTTTATAGAAAAATCTAAACCATAAATTGATCAACGGATGGTTTATAAACAACAGCCCCTTTTTCTTTCCATGTATAATGGGTCTTTCAAGTCTTAATATCTCAAAGTATTTATGGAGTTCCGTTATGTGTCTTGTTATAGAAGTTTTATGCCTGCTCAAATAACTTGCGATCTCGGATAATGAATTGTTCCCGTTAGCCACGGCTTCAAGGATTGAATAATAAATTCCGGATCTTGCTCCAAACTCCTGGGAGAGGATTACGAGAACCTCATCCTCAAGAACTGCATTTTCCTCAAAGAAAAAGGAATCAAGTATCTTCTCCACACTTTCTCCCTGTAACCCTTGATCTTCCAAGGCAACATAATATTTCGGGAAACCGCCAAACAGCGAGTACAGGGAGACTATGGTTTCCATATCTCTGAATCCCAGTTCATTACATAGTTTTGTTGTATCATAAAAATCCAAGGGTTTTAGATTTATCTTTCGCTTAACTCTGCCGTATAATGGCTCTTTTTGATCATTAAATATCTTTTTCATTAATCCTACAATTGAGCCCAGAAGTACTATCATAGCGGGTTTATTCTCATTAAGATCATACATCTTCTGCATTATTCCGAAGACGGATTTATCAACCAGGTTGAAATTCTGAAACTCGTCAAAGACCACCATCCCCGGGTACCGGTTGACCAGCACATCAAAAAAGTCATCCCATGAAGCGATTACCTCCAATCTGCCGAGAATATTATTTTTCTTTAAAATCTCTGAAAATTCTTTAAGGAGGATCTCGCTGGACTTGTTTTTGTTCACAAAGAAATACAATCCATTATCTTTCATAAATTCTAAAATCAATCTTGTTTTTCCAACCCTTCTTATCCCATACACTGCCGTAAACCAGAACTTCTCTTTTGATAATTTCTTGGTTTTTGATAATGTCGCTAACTCCTGCTCTCTATCCAAAAATTTCATTTTTATTCACTTAATGAATTATTCACTTAATGAATATTAAACTTTTAATATAAAAACTAAAAAGGACGGTTATTACAATAAAACAGGTGGTGCTGTGGACAGCCAGATAGATTAAATTAAATTTGCCGAGCCTTTTTTCTATTTTCATTGCTAAAAGTTTTATAGTGGACTATAAAACTTTTAGATATTGTTTTATAGTACAATATTCTGTATATATGAAAAAAATATGCATTGCGTGATAGACTTTTCAAGGAATACCTCAGCGCAAAACTTAGATAAGTTTTCAAAAGTTTCAAAACTTTGAAACCACGAGTCATTAAATTTAGCGGTGGGTTTTGCATCACTTCATTTAAGATTTTTCTTTCAAAGCCGGGCGGCTCCCGACCAGAGCCAGCGGCATGTAATTATTGCATAGCAAATTCTTTGATTTATCACTCCATAACAGTAATGGTATTCATCCGCCCCATCATATGTTTTTTCAATACTTCCTATCTCATAGAGTTGGGGGTTCATCATCTCCAACCCCCATTTTTTCCAATACAAACTCTTTTACTTTCTTTGCTATCTCAAGGGCTTCTTCAGCGTCTTCCGTACCTGTTTCAAGCCACACATCCGGACAACTAAAATTGCTTTGCAATTTTGTGTGCTAAAAATCGCTTCGCGATTTTTACGCATAACGAAGTTCTACAGCATAATCAGTAAGATTGTCTGCATCTTCCAGTTCATCTTTAAATGAAGGATCTATGGCTGCGCATAATTCCAACAATTCCATTATCCGATGGGTCTTGTGGAAATAAATCTGATTATGTACTAAAAATGCTTTTAGATATTTTT
>MCBC01000104.1 GCA_001723855.1 Candidatus Altarchaeales archaeon WOR_SM1_86-2
ATGGGCGAGACCATGGGGGGGAAGCTGTGGACATACAACGGGGCGAATGAAGAAGTCGATATCCTGCACATAGAAAAGAGAAAAAAGTGTAATGTGTGTGGTTTTTTTGGATGCGAATAACTTATTTATTTTTTTAATAATATAAAAATAAAATGGAGGAAAAAAGCAGGATAATCCATATAACGATTAGAAACACAGCAAACGACCAGACGTATAAATTAAAGGTGCCGGGCAAGATAAACGCAGATACCGTGCTGCAGCAATTAAGGTCCAGGGTAAGGATCCCGGAAACTTACGTTCTCTCTTTCGGAGGCAACGTGATAGACGGCGATACTCCGCTGGAAGACGGGGGTATCGGTGAGGGAGATTTGTTAAAGCTGATACCAAATCCTGAGGGGGGCGGAAATCAAAAGCATTCCCCGACACTTCCGAGAGGTCTTTGGGAGAGCAGATTAAGGTATGAATATGATGCTCTTACGGAGATCTCAAGGAAGGAGCCTGTTTCATTTATGGCAAACAATGAGATGACGGATTATATAATAACGTTTAACGGGATGGGTCTTGTACGGGATGATGAAGGAAATATCACCGAGCACCACGAACACACGATCGAGGTCAATCTGCATCGAAGGTTTCCGTATGCCGGGGGGCTGTGGGTAAGATGGGTTTCTCCCGAGAACATATACCATCCGAATCTGGACCCCCCGGACATATGCATAGACCTGATAAATCGGTGGAGACCGGTGTCATCATTAAAAGATGTTATTGACGGCATACGCTGGCTGCTGCGGCATCCGAATCCGGACGACCCTTATGAAGGCAAGGAGGATGTTGCCGGGTGGTATAAAGCAAACTGGGATCGGATTAAAAAGGAAGATATCGTGATAATAGAAGAAGAGCAGGATGAAATCGTGATTGAGGGTATAATGGAAGGGAATGGAACTAACACCTGAGCAGGGAAAATTATTGGTTGGATTGGCAAGAAGCGTTATTGAAGAATATTTTGGTGCAGGGAAGGTAGAAATTCCAGAAACCCTGAATGATATTCTCAGGAGGAAGATGGGAGTCTTTGTTAGCCTTCACACTTACCCAGGCCATGATCTGAGAGGTTGCATAGGGTATGCCGAGCCCGTGATGACCCTTTCACGGGGTTTAAGAAACGCCGCATTGTCCGCAGCCCTCAATGACCCGAGATTCCCGCGGTTGAAAGCGGACGAGTTAAAAAACCTGGTGGTGGAGGTTTCTATTCTAACCCCCCCGGAGTTGATGGATGTCGGGAAGCCGGAGGATTACTTAAATGAGATTAAAATCGGCAGGGACGGGCTGATTGTCGAAGAAGGTGTGTTTAAGGGTCTTTTGCTGCCCCAGGTGCCGGTCGAATGGAAATGGGACGTTCCCAAATTCCTTGCGCATGCCTGCATGAAAGCGGGGTTAAGCGCAAACGCATGGCTTGATCCGGAAGTCAGAGTATATAAATTCAGCGGACAGGTTTTTTCTGAGACCGTGCCGGAGGGGGAGATTATAGAGAAAAATTGAGGGTACTAGTCCATTAACTGTTTTCTTGTTTTATTTTCCTAATTCTAAAATTCTTAAACAAAAATATGGCTTCAGAACTCAAAAAAATACTAAAAGAGCTTTTTTTGGTACTGGTATTGTGCACCTTCGGCGGGGTCGCAGCGGGTTTAATTCTAAACAGCATGGAGAACGAATTATATAAAATCCCGGGACTTTTAGTGCTGCTGCCTGCTGTTTTAGCGATGAGGGGCAATATTTCCGGAGCGATCGGTTCCCGACTGGGGTCTGCTTTGCATCTGGGGCTTATAGAGCCGAGATTTAAATGGAATCCCGCATTAGCCGACAATATATGGGCATCTCTAATCTTGAATGTTGTGATGTCGTTTCTTCTGGGGATTGTTGCGGCGGTCGCGTACTTTTTATTCTTTCCATCGGATGCTAACCTCGGCATACTGGGACTTATAATAAAACTCACGACGATATCATTAATCGCCGGAACCGGTGCGGGGATCATTCTGACCGCATTATCCGTATTCATAGCGATCGCAACTTATTCTTATGGCCTGGATCCGGATAACGTTGTGAATCCAATACTTCTCACAACAGGGGATATACTCACTGTATTATGTTTATTACTCACTGCAAAATTCTTTGTATAAAACTTTTAAAAAAAGTTTTATATTAGAGACAAGGTCTCTAATATACTTTAGAAATATGTTTCTAAAGTTTTATCAAAATAAAAATGACAATTGCAATTATCGATTACGGTGCGGGGAACTTAAGGAGCATCAGTAACGCCTGCGCTTATCTCGGGAAGGATGCGAAGCTTGTCTCAGACCCGACGGCAGCAGAAGACGCGGTGACGCCATGAATAAGCTCAAATTATGGAAAAATATCCTCCTGGAGAAGATCAATGAAGGAGTTCCATTTTTAGGCATATGCCTCGGCGTACAGGTTATCTTTGAGGAAAGCGACGAATCCCAGGGGGTGGAGGGCATTGGCATTTTTAAAGGCAGGTGCGTTCGCTTCTCCGGCGTGAAATGCCCGCACATGGGCTGGAATGATATTAAAGTTACTAGAGAGGTTCCGGTTCTGGAGGGCGTCGGAAGAGATTACTTCTACTTCGTGCATTCGTATTATGTCGTCCCGGAGGATGAAGAAATTATCGCAGCCGTAACAGAATACGGTACCGAATTCCCTGCTGTTATTGCAAAGGACAATGTACTTGCAACACAGTTTCACCCTGAGAAAAGCGGCGAACCGGGGTTGAGGATTTTGAAGAATTTTCTGGATGTTCTGTAATCCCAATCACAGAACAGTTAAAATTCCGAAGGAATTTTCTGGAGTTGAAAGTTTAAATCAAAAATAAAATTTATATTTTTGTAATGTATAATATATAAAACATTTAAATGAGGTGAAAAATGAAAAACAGAAATTTAAATCAAAAAAATTTTGCTACGCAAAATTTTAACTCGCAACATAAATTATATTGCGAAAATAAAATTTTAGTGGTATTGATTGTAATAGTCACCGTTGGATTGATATACGGGTGTATTGGAAAACCTGAAGTATGTGGTGATGGAAATTGTGGTGCCGCAGAAAATATGGACAACTGCTGCAAAGATTGTGGATGTCCAACCGGAATGAAATGTGAGAACAATAAATGCATTAGAATAGAAAAACAAATGATGCCCGTAAAAATCAATGAAGTGCTGTATGATGCAGTTGGTGATGACGCCGGCAACGAATGGGTAGAGCTCTACAATGATGGTTCCGGCTACCAAAACATCAGCGGCTGGGCAATTTCAAATCGAGACGGCACAGTAATTACAGCGCTGCCTTCATGGGAATTTCCTAACGGCACCTATCTTGTTGTATATTTTGGCAGCGGAACTGACGATAACAATTTCTCGGATGGATATGGTTCTTTCTATACCAATGGTAATTTTGGGGTATTTAACGATACACAAGATGAAGTAGGACTGTATAATGGCATACCAAGTGCTTCAACTATTGTTGATTTTGTTTCATGGAGCAGCACTGGTTTATATTCTGGAGGCAAATCGCATGATTATGCAGTAAGCGCCGATATATGGGACGCGGGCGATTTTTTTGACAGCGCTGATGCATTGGCCCCATCTCACCACAAAAAGACCATAGTATTCCCTGGAGACACGATAGGCAGAGATAAAGATTCTACTGATACGAATCAGCCGGATGACTGGGAAGCACATGGCGGTAAGGATGCCATTGCACCAACACCGGGGGCACGGAATTTGCATATTTTAACCTTTGCCCCACCAGAACCCTGCCCTATTCCCCAGCCGCATAAGAAATGGACATTCATGGTTTACATGGGTGCCGATAATAACCTGGAGAGGGCTGGCTTCAAGGATATTAACGAGATGGAGCTGGCGGGCGGTTCCGATAAAAACATAAGTATCGTGGTTCAAGCAGATTTTTTGAGAGATATAGATAACGGGGACACATCAAGGATCTGTATTATCAATGACAGTAATATGGCTAATATTGCATCCCCAAGAATTCCAATGCCTGAACAGAATATGGCTGATCCGGCAACCCTCACCAGTTTTATTAACTGGGCGATGTCAAATTTCCCTGCAGACAATTATGCCCTCATAATATGGGATCATGGGGGGGGATGGAAAGGCGTGGTATGGGATGATACAACCGGAAATGATGCTATTTACATGGGGGAACTCAAGTCTGCTTTAAAAACGGTTCCAAAGCTTGACGTTATCGGTTTTGATGCGTGCTTGATGGCCATGGTAGAGGTCGGACAGCAGATATCGGATGACGCTTCGGTTATGGTGGGATCAGAGGAATATGAACCAGGAGACGGGTGGCCTTATGATACAATACTTGCGGGGCTTAAGGCCAATCCCGGCTGGAGCGGCCCACAACTCGCAACAAGGATCGTAAATGACTATGACGCATTCTACACAGGAAAGGACAATAAACGCACCCAGAGCGCGATAGACCTATCCAGCGGCAGCTTTAAAAATCTGGTTGGTGCGACAAGCAGTTTTGGCGCTCAGTTAAAATCAGGCATGGAGGATTATGACCTCCTTTTTGTAAAACATTACGATCCGAACGATAATGTACAGATAGGCATCAGAGATCAGTTGGTGGCAACTGAAAAATATGATTATAATGATTTTATAGATCTTTACCATTTTGCAGATAACATTAAAAACGAGGGCAGAATACATGATCAATGGAAAAACAAAGCACCTGATGTCAAGAATTTAGTAACTGCATCCGTAATCGCCGAAAAGCACGGTCCAGGACATCCAAATTCTCATGGCATTTCAATTTATTTCCCGTATTATCAAACAAAAGAAACTGGAGGGGCGCACAACCGCCCGTTTGATAATCCTTGGCCGTCTTATCTCCCGGATAATTCTAAACTCGCCATGTATGCAGAGGACTTTACCACAGCATGGGGCAAAGTTCCTTATTTCCCCATACCCCCTGATGACCCGCCTCACCCTCTCCCCCAAACTCCAGATTTCCTTTTCAGGGATGCCACGCAGTGGGACGAATTCCTGCACAGATATTATAAACCGGTTGCCGATGCAGGCGAAGATGCAGTGTATGAATGGGGTGCTATAGTAACTCTTAACGGCAAGGGATCTTCAGACTCTGATGGTGTCGTAACCAGATGGATATGGGACCTCCACAGCAACAGGGATGAACCGCCAACCCTGCCGGGACCTAACGGTGCCTGCGGCTCAACCAATGAGGACTGGGAGTGCGACAGGGCGGATGAGGCAAACGATGATAAAGAACTTGAGGGTGTAACGGTTACTTTCCCGTGTGTTGAGCCCATATATTATATCACCCTGACAGTTTGGGATGATCATAATTCGTTGCATGGGAATCACTGGAAAACGGATCAATATGAGGTGGTGATAGAATGCATACCCGGCTATGTCCCCCCGCCGGGACCAACCCCCACTCCTACGCCAACACCAACGCCCACACCAACGCCCACGCCCACGCCCACGCCAACACCAACGCCCACACCAACGCCCACGCCCACGCCCACACCAAATAATTGTTCATGTTGGGATAACAGAATAAATCCCACCGAATTACTTGGACCTGGCATGGGATGTAAAGATGACTGCCCAGATGATTATACATGCAATATGGGGATGTGTAAATGTGTCCACAATTTCGTGATAACTCCTCGTTGCGGCGACGGGCAGATTACTACATCATACGACCCGGGTCAAGGAAAGGAAGAATGCGACACGGGTCAAGGGGCTCGTGACACATGTCCGCCGCCTACAGTATGCATAAATTGTAAATGTGTAGAAAAAGAGGAGGAAGTGCCAGCCCCTTCAGATACGGATGGTGACGGAATTACAGATGCAGAGGATAACTGTCCATCAGCATATAATCCCGGGCAAGAAGACATTGATGGGGATTGGAGTGAAAAATGCACTTATGCAGGAGAATTAGAAGATTTGCCTTATTATACATTTGTACATGAAAATGGAGTAGAATACTCATGCGGTGGAGATGTCTGTGATTATGATAATGACAATGATGGGGTTTATAACGCATTTGATATGTGCCCGGGAACATTATATCCCCTAGTAGATGAAAACGGATGTCCTGTTGAATAGATATTTGATATTATAAAATTTAAATTTAAAGAAAATGTGAATGTAAAATCCGCAATGACGATAAGATGGTCAGTTGAGCCTTATGATGGTGCCTATGAGCACTGGAGGAGATTGGCTTATTATTATAACCTCACATAAAATCACTCAAACTTATCTGCTTTGACAGATCATTGGTGAACAAGCTTCCAATGTCCTTTTCCAGTAACTTTAATCTCTGCTTCAAGTAATCCGGGAGGTCATATTTTTCCGCGAGGTTCATAGAAATATCCAAATATTTTTTAATGCTGCCCTCCGTTACCGTAAGCAGGAGTCTGCCACCGCATTTTATGCATTTCCCTCTGAGAGGGGGCCTTCTATGGATAGTATTACATTTGACACACCTTACGGTCTGTCTTGAAAATGCCCTGAGGTTACCGTAAGTATCCCTTAAGAAATGGGAGTTTATTATTAACTGCGCCACCTCCCTCTCATCTATAGCCCGGACCTTCTCCCCAACCCTCAGCTGAGCCTCTACCTTCTCTGCCATGGTTTTTAATTCCACATAGTTTGTCTTTGTTACCGGACCTGTTATATCCCCGTTGTCATGAGAGAACCATAAGTTAGAGTACGGGTTTGATTCCAGCAGATTGGAAACGATCCTTACTTTATCCTTACCCCCGTCAATAAAATAGGACGGCGACGCGGATTCCCATGTTTTTTCATAGAATTCAAGAGGATAGTGCTCAACCACATCCAACTTATGGGATTCATCATCAACCTCTCGTGGGTCAAGGAGCGTGGTTATGACCAGCGGAGCATCCATCTTACCGCCCCTTGACTCAGGTAGATACTTTCTTGAGAAGTTAAGAAGCACATCCATAAGAAGCATGATCGTGTCTTCGTCGCCGTCGCATTGATGGGAAACAATTCCGTTAGATATGATGGTGTGATGTGGGGGTACCGTTAAAGAATAAACTTCTTCTTCTCCTTTTAATTGTTTATCAAAAATTTTATCAACAAAAATACCCCCTAAATCTTCTGTTATCTCGGCTGCTGATTTTTTCCGATTTCTAATTAATTTTTCTGTAAAATTTTTTGGAACAAAAACCTCTTCTACCTCAGCAGCAATTTTTTTCCCATTTTTTGTTGGAAATGGGTGATCAAGCGTTGTAGTGATCTCTCTTCCTGACTTTGTTTTTAGTGTAATGGTTTTTTGTGGGGTGTGTTTGGAAACATGGGTTATGTCTGCTATTTCAAATTTTTTTGTTTTTTGATTGAAAGTAAGTGTTTTTAATCCTTTTACCTTTGAATATTTTGTTCCGAAATCATCTTTTTTTGGATCATAAAGGTTATTTTCAACGAGTTTTTTTATCGGCGCCAATTTCCATTCACCATTTTCAAGAACCGGTATTTTTGTCTCTGCAGCGAAGCAGTTCCTCCTTTTTGCGGTGTGCCAGTATGGATGAGCATAACAGACATTTGCTCTTGTAAATCCTATAACCCTCCCGATAATTCCCGCAGAGGTGTGGGGAGCCAATCCGACAACCAAATGCCCCACAAGGTCATCAATCGTTTTTAGATTATAGAAAGGTTTTTTATTTTGCACAGGAAAGTGGAATGATAACGTCCTGAACCTTTAATTCAAGGATTTGAGCATCTTCAACCAGTTCATTACCTCTGTAATCCCTGGTATAGCCCAGTTTATGCAGCCTCTTTATTTTGTTTATGTTAATCGGAGAATCGCCGATATTGCTCGCACGACTGATGGCGGCAATTTCCGACGGCTTAAAATGCGTTAGTGGAGCATCCGTCGCGTCGAATCTTACCGTGCCGTCCTTAAATACGTAAACCTCATTTTTTGCCCTGAGAATGCCCTTATCTATGGGCTCGGGAATTTTATCCTTGGATATCATTCCTTTCACTGCCTTTACATTTGCCGTTCCCACCCTCTCCACCGCTTTGCTCCAGTAATCCCTGATCTCTACATCATTTTTTCCCCTTCCCTTAAATCTTGTTCTCTCCCCGCATATCGGGCATCTAACAAGTATGCTTTCCCCTCCGCACCTGTCGCACTCAAACTTTCCGGATTCTACATTTATGGTTCCTGTATCTGCTGCGACATTCAAACTTCTCTCCCTGCCGCCGGCATCGCCGATTGGAAATAGAAGATGAACGGGAGGCTGCATCTTTCTTTCCCTTGCTTTTTCCGGCCTTCCCATTCTTGCCCCGATATATGTGCCCGATTTTCTTCTGATTTTTACGGGAGAAATCTCTTTGACCGCATCAAAAGCGTCTGTTTTAGAGTTTATTTTTTCCTTTATGCTCCATTCATTTTCTAAAAGTTTTAAAAATAAATATTCATTAATTATAACAAAATTATCATTAACTGTGTGAGGAACTCCCAGCAACTCCAAAATCCTTTTTACGTTTGCATCTGCCTTTATTTTCAATGTGCCGTCAGCAATCTCTCCATCATTTAGCCAGTCAACTAAAACTCGTAACTCATCTGCGCTTATGTCCTCCCAGTGGTAGGTATAGCGGGGATGCAGTGGAATGGAGTATTTTTTTGACATTTCAATTGCTTTTTCATCAGATATATCTCCCGGAACCTCACCCCCGGCATTTTCCAACTCCTTGGCCCACCATTCCTCGCAGTATCCTGCCGCCAACAATGGATTATTTGTCTGCAAAAAATCTCCAAATGAAATTAAAATGTCCCCCAGGAATAGAATTTCTTCTACGTCGTCCTTGATATCTTTTGCATATCCGGCATCTTCAACTCTGATCACATCCCCGTTTTTTAATTTCACTATCGGGCCCTCGATGCTGTCGCAGGGAGTAATTATGCAGCCCTTACCGGGATATTGCACCTTTACCTGTGTCCCGGTGGCTATAAAGTTATCCAGGAGGATCATGGTTGCAGGATGTATCGATTTTGCCGCTATTCCGGATGCCCTTGACCTCCCGTATCTAAGGCGGAATGCACCCTTGGCAGACGGAGCGGCAAATATTGGTCTCCCCCCAACCACTTCTGACATAAACTTTGGTTGAGGCTTGTGCGGTTCGGTTAACTTTCCACTGTCCCCTGTCCCCTCCTTATTTTCCTTTCCTTTCCCGATGTCCTTCAGCCACCCCCATTCTAATCCAAGTTTTTCGCCTTCCTTTAACAATTTTGAAGCCTTCTGTGCTAAACCCTCCGCGATAACTAAACAAATACCCCCTCTTATCCGGTTAGTTCCCACCCTTTCCAAATCCCTGTGCACCGCCACCTCCAGTTCCTCTGTTGGATCGCCGTCAACACATACGGGAAGATTCTTTATGATGTTCCTTATATCCCCCTCTTCCGGGACATACTG
>MCBC01000105.1 GCA_001723855.1 Candidatus Altarchaeales archaeon WOR_SM1_86-2
TGTTGTGATTCCTCGTAAAAACCACATATTTTAGGCAAATCACGATTTTGAGCTAATTAGTTTCGTAGCATATCGATTTGTGCTGAAAACCTTCAAGTGTCCAGAAACAATCTGCAACACAGAAAATTCTCTCAAAATAATCCCTCTTTGTTTTTAGAAGTGTGATAAGTGTGGTTGAGTTTATAGTAAATTTAAGCATCTTTCAGTATTTTTAATGCTCGTTCCATATCGTCTAAACTCCATCTACTCTCAAATTTCATTTCCGATGCTACCCCCATAGCATCAACTAAATCCATATCGGATACATCCGCAAATCCGGAGATGCTTGATTTTCCTTCTCCGAGTGATTTCATTTCTTTTTTTATCTGCCTTGCCCTGTGTATAGCCTTTGAGAGTTCTCTGATAAATACCACCTGAACCATGTCTTTTCTTGGTTCCAAGGAAATGTCTATGCCAGGGTAGGGCCTAAGTTTTATTTCCGACATTTTCTTTTTATTTCTTATTAAATTTTTTTTAAATAAAAAGCAAAATCGATGCATTAACAGAGTAAAATTTAGCGGTAGCCATCCAGAAGATAAATCCTGTGGCGGACATGGCGATGGTGTTTGCCATTATGTATGATGCATTCCTGTACAGGTGATCTTTGTATAAATCTAAAATTTTGATCTTCATTTTCTATTCAAAACACCTCCTTTACTTAACCATCTTTCAAACACAGGATCATCTATCACATAATAACCCTTTCTCTCTCTTGAAACATAGTACGTCTTCCGGCAATTTTTCTCAATTTGCTGGCAAAAGGCTAAATGACATTTTGTCTATAACAGATTTGTCCACTAATATCTAGAATTTGACCGGTATCTAAAAATAAAAACTAAAATAATTCCTCCCTATCCGCAAAAGCATTTCCTTTCGCGGGCTGTAGCGTGAATTTCATGATTACTAACTTTTTTGTTATTTATTTTTGATTTTGAAAATAAAAGGTAAATGAATGCTTGTCAAACCCTTCAGCACCTTTGTCATCATCCATTTTTAATCATTTTATCCCTTCAAGATTTCTATCCCGTGCCAGTATATTATTGATTTTCATTTCCTGTGCTGTTTTATCTATTGGTTAACTCATACCATTCTTTTTTTCTTTTGGTACGAGTTTTATGTTTCATTCGCCAAGGAAATAATTTTTATCATCTGTGGTGCCTGATGACTTTAAAATACCTTTAGCAATCAACTTATTTAGATCCCTTATTGCCGTCCCTTTTGAAACATTATTTAATTTTTCGTAATCCTTTCGTGTTATTTCCTTTTTTTCTTTTATGTAATCAATTGCTTTCTTCTGCCTTTCGTTTAATCCCACCAGATCCACTTCAGGTAACTCTGTATAATAATCCGGGTTTCTAGAGACAATTCCAAAATATCCTGTGCGCTCCTCAAATTCCGGGTGCGGCAGATTCCATTCATCACAAAATTTATTCATTCTTAATATTCTGATTCTTTTTATTCTGCAATTTATTCTGCAATTTAAGTTGATAATAACCGGTTTTTTTAGACCCGACAAATGTTACATACGCCTTTTTTTCCATATCTTTAAGATCGTACCTTGCCGTCCTGTCGGAAACTATTAAATAATTCTTTGTATTGCTTGGGGGGACATTCTGAGATTGGTCTTTAGATACTCTATTGCTTTTTTTTGTCTATCATTAAAGATGACCTTCTTTAGATGTTCATTGGAGTAAATCGATTTCTGAAAGTAGAGTCTTTACTGGTAGATTCACTTTCTTGCGTTACTTTTGATTCCTTTGAGGCGTTTGTGAGGCGTTTGTGTTAATACATAAATGTACCCTTTCCCGTTACACCCACCTGCCGTAATATGCCTTTTTGAGTAAGATCCGATAATTCCCTTGATGCAGTCTGTCTGGAAACAGAATTGATATCCTGATATTCCTTATTTGTTATTCTTTTCTTTTCTTTGATGTACTCTACTGCATTCTTTTGTCTTTCGCTCAATCCCAATTTTTCCAAAGCTTCTTCTGTTAATACAGATTTCTTGAAAGTAATGATAATACTGGTTCCAGTATCCTCAAATTCAGGCTCAGGGATCCCCCATTCTTTGCAGTCATTGATCATATCTGTAATGCCGCCGCCGACATCTTCCACATATTTGACCCAGAATAACTGCTTGAATAGAAGAGGATTCCCTGGTATGGATTCGTGTTTCTGCTTTAATTTTTCGATAGTCCATCCTCTCGGAAGTTTGCCGGGATTCCATATCTCTATATAGTCATCAAAGACCCTGACTTGGACCTTGGAAGGGGATTCATAATCCCTGTGAACCACGGCATTTGTTATCGCTTCCCTGATTGCATCTGGTGGATACTCAAATTTTTCCTCTCTCTGAACCTGGCCCGGAACCAACCAGATGGCCTTTCTTATGTTCCTGAGGACAAACAAAGTCCTCTGCTTGGTCTATTAGAGCAAAGGCATCGCCTTCCAGGGTCTGAAAATCTATGTACGGCTTTACCGGCTCATTCCCAGAAAATCTTATGCATTTGACTTCTGATTGAAGAAATTTTGGTTCCTTGGAAAAAAGGAGGGCACAGGCATTCGTTAATTCTTCATCTTTCGATAATTTCAGTTTCATCAAAATATCTTTTACTGGAAGGGTTTCCGGTATTTTTAGTCCTCTATGGATCCTTGCCTCTCTTACAAACCATCTAACTTTCTTCTCATCAACATCCTCCAAACTCACTTCTTCACAGATCTCAGACTCCCAGTTCTTTTTTCTTTTCTCCAGGATAATCCTTTCTATCTCTTCTGGCGGGATCACCACATTCTCGGTCCCAACCCTTTTGTGGGCAACCCCATCTAAATAATATGGTTTGTTCATTCCCTCCTTTACCCCAACCTCGATAATTTTCTTCCCCTCACTCTCCAAGACCTTTATCTGCGGACTTATCTCCGGCTTTATCCTCTGCCTGATTCGCTGGGAGATTGACTTCAGGGTTTGGTCGGAAACTTCCTGGCCGATTACTTTTCCCTTGTGAATTCCAAAGTAGACACCTCCACCCAAATGGTTTAAGAACGCACAGATTGATTTTAGAGCTCTTTCCATTTGAGCAGTTGATTTTTTGAACTCAACATTTTCCGATTCTCCTTGTTCCAGTTTCTTTATTCCCCTGTTTTCTTTCATATTTATATATCAAATGCTAAAAATATTACAGGTTATCTGATGAAAACACAAAAGAGCAAGTTGGAAAAACCTCATGGTAATAATAAGGGGTTACATATATAAAAAGTGCTTCAGTGACTGAAAAACGCCGATACAATCGTATTTTTATTTTACTTTAAAGATAAAAAGCAGGCGAATGCTTTCTGAACCCTTCGGCACCGGGGAAGCGGGCAACGCAAATCATCAAAATTAATCTATTTCAGTATATCGATAATCTTCTCCCCGGCGTTGCCGCCGCCAAAGGGATTCCTCCAGTTTCTTTCCCTGCCGGGCATCACACCCGCGGATTTGATAATTTTTTCCGGGTCGCAGCCTGCCGGGATGTTTGACCCCGCATCCACGGTCTCGGGTCTTTCCGTGTTGTCCCTCAGCGTAACGCACGGGACCCTTAAGATGCAGGTTTCTTGTTAATAATTTGGTCATGACCAAATTATTTTCCGCTTTTAATTTGATTAGAACCTTTTTATATTTCAATTTCAATTCTTAATATGGATGAAGAATATATCAACCGATTAATCTATGAGTACAATCCCCAGTGGAAAGGCGAATTAGAGGTAGAGGAATTTAAAAGACCTCTGTACTTTGAGGTTAAAAAATATATGCCAAAGAAACAGATTATTGGCATAACCGGATTGAGGAGGGTTGGGAAAACAACACTGATGAAGCAAATCCTGAGTGAGTTAAAACCGGAGGAATGTATCTTCTTCTCATTTGATGAAGAAGAAACCCACAGGAAAGAGGTTTTAGTGTATGTGATCAACTATTTTTTAAACAATTTCAATGGAAAATATATATTCCTGGATGAGATACACTACATCCCGGACTGGCAGGGCATCCTGAAGCGATTTTATGATACAAGGAGTATCAAATTTGTTATATCCGGATCCGCATCGCTGGAGATAAAAAAAGGTAAGGAAAGTCTCGCAGGGAGGATTATGACATCCCATATGCCGTGTTTGACATTCAGGGAATATCTTGAGTTGAAAGGAAAAAAAGTCCAGTCAGTGAACTTAAATTTTAAAGATTTATCCCTCCTGTATAATTCACTTTTGCCGGAAAAGGAATACTTTGAACATGAATTCAGACAGTATCTCTATAAAGGTGCATTCCCGGAAATAGTTGAGGAAGAGGATGAAGAATTTATAAGAAGATACATAAGGGATATTGTGGTGAAAAAAATCATCTACAGCGACATTCCCGACCTGTTTGAGATAAAAAGAAGAGACCTCTTATTTGATTTATTCAAGCATATTTGCAGCGAGTCGAGCAATCTCTTTGAAATAAAAAATCTGTGCAACATTTTTAATGCGGATTACACCACAATATCAAATTACCTCCACTATCTTAAATTGTCGTTCTTAATAAACATCGCTCAGACATATTCAAAGAGTTCTTCCGCGCGGTTGAGAAAGAATAAGAAGGTTTATGTCATCCACCCCTCGCTTGCGTTTGCAATATTGAATTATCCAAAAGACATACTGGGGGTGGGGAAGATTATGGGCCAATATGTTGAGACCCTGTTTGGAGACAAATTTTTCTGGAGAAGTAAAACAAAGAATGAGGTTGATGCGGTTAGCGTTACCATGGACCAAAAAATCCTGCCGATTGAGGTGAAGTACAGGGAAAGGGGTGGAAAAATTACAGGATTATATGAGTTCATGAATAAATTTTCAGCAAGTAAAGGGATTGTCGTTACAAAGAATACGTTCAAGAAAGAAGAGGTAGAACAGGGTATGATTTTATATATTCCTGCATGGTTGTTCTTATTGGCAGATGATAAACCTATGGATTATAGAGAGATGTTATAATCCTCTCTGAAGCATTACCATCACCAAAGGGATTCTTCCAGTTTCTTTCCCTGTTGAGCATCACATCCACGGATTTAATAATTTTTTCCGGATCGCAGCCAGCCAGGATGTTTGATCCAACCTCAATGGTTTCGGGTCTTTCCGTGCTGTCTCTTAACTTCTTCAGGTTCCTCTCTCTTCACCCCTGCATCCTGTTCTTTATACCAGAAGTTAAGTTCTGCCACAATATCAGGTAATTCTTTATTATCACACAACATACCATAACGTATCAACATATAAATGTTTCGGTACAGCGTACTATTTTGAATAGTAAATTTAAGCATTTTTCAGTATTTTCAACGCTTTTTCCAACCAAGATTAATCCCGAATCATGATTGACTTATTTTTCAAATTCTCTTGATACATGCAAGACCGTTGGTCTTGGATGTGTCTGATCGAAGGTCAGCCGCAGATCATCCAGATCAAACAACAATGCTTCTCTTAATCCCTCTTTAAACCCGGACTTTGAAAATAATGCATAATATTCCTTTCTTTCATCGTTATGCCACTGCACCAATTTTGCCTTTTCTTTTAATTCATTCAAAGTTTTTAAAGAAACTTTCTTTTCCCGCCATTTGCATTCCGCAAAAAGAATTTCTTTTGTTTCCTCATTCAAAGCTACGATGTCAATTTCATCTCCTCTGCGGTTCCACCAAGAGCCAATCTTTGAGAATTTGAAAGGTAATAAATCCTTCTTATTTGCATTTAGCAAAAATTCCCTGCAAACATCCTCATAGGCAAAGGAAACAAAAGAATTAAATTGTTCCTCTATCTTTCTTAAAATATACTCATACTCACCAATTTCATAATAACTCATGTTTCTATAAATGAATCTGAACCAGAATTTGAAGAAGTTATCTTTCAGGAAATACCTGCCCTTCTTGGATTTTTCTGGTTTTTTCTCTGTTACAGGAACCTTGTGTTGAACAACACCCAATAAGTCTGCCAGATCGTAGAGATAGTTGGATAATGATGTCTCTTTTACGTCAACAAAGTCAGCAATTTCCTTTTTTGTTCCTTTCCCTGATGCAATTGCGGTAAGGATGGAATAGTAGGTTCTGTGTTCTTTTCCAAAGCATTCAACCATAATATCACTAACCTCCTTGCTTAATGGAGCGAATTTCCTTAAAATAAGGTCATTCAGTATGGATTTTATACTTGTTGTATCGAAAACTGTATCAGTTTTCGATGCTAAAAAATTCCTTTGGGAATTTTTTATTGTATTGTAGTGCTCCATTAACGTGTAATAATGCATTATGCCACCAAACAAGGAATATATTTCAATTTTTGTTTTAATATCCGTTATCCCGAGATCATCTAACACCATTCCTATCTTTTCGAAATCAAATGGCTCTATAAAGAGGATGTTCTGGGCTCTTTTAAATAATGGGGATTTTTGCTTGATGAATATGTCCTTTATCATTCCTATGCTTGATCCGCTTAATATAAAAAAAACTTTCCTGTCCTTATGCAAATCCCAGTATTTTTGTAACTGGTTTATAAAGGAAGGATTTATATTCAAAAACCTTTGGAATTCATCAAAAGCCACGATCGTTTCATTTTCTTTCGCCAGATCAAATAGCAATTCCAGTAAATTTTCCCAATCCTTGAGAATGACATAATCACCAAGGTTAAATGCTTCCCTTATTTGCATGCTGTACTCTTCTAACAGCATTCGCTCTGATTTTTTGTTGTCTACAAATAGATAGATGCCATTTTCATATTTTAAAAATTCTTTTATCAATTCTGTTTTTCCAACTCTTCTTCTCCCGGTTATTACTATCATGGATGGTAATGTTTCCCTCAGCAGCTTCAATTCTCTTAATTCATCTTCCCGGTTGTAGAATTTCATCTTATTAATGATTATATTTATAATGATTATATTTATAATGATTTATTTTGATTTTGAAAATAAAAAGCAAAACGGTATTTCTCAAACCCATTGGCACAAAAATTAATCCTAATAGCATAGCTACAATCTGTGTAAACTGTAGTATCCGGAAATTATTTCAGTATATCGATAATCTTCTCCCCGGCATTGCCGCCGCCAAAGGGATTCTTCCAGTTTCTTTCCCTGCCGAGCATCACATCCGCGGATTTGATAATTTTTTCCGGGTCGCAGCCTGCCAGGATGTTTGACCCCGCATCTACGGTCTCGGGTCTTTCCGTGTTGTCCCTCAGCGTAACGCACGGGACCCTCAAGACGCAGGTTTCTTCCTGCACGCCCCCTGAGTCGGTTAGAACCAGTTTCGCGTTTGCCTCCAGGTGCAGAAAATCAAGAAAGCCAACCGGCTTGATCATGGTTACATTATCTTCCATCTTTCTTACGTCAATGTTGAAATTCCCGAGCTGCTTTAAGGCTCTCGGGTGGACCGGATAGATTATCGGCAATCCAAATCTTTCTTTCAATTTCCCCAGCGCGTCGATAACCCCATCCAGCCTTTTCCTTACATCAACATTCTCCGCCCTGTGCACGGTTACGAGGAAATATCCTTCTTTTTCCAAATTCAATCTTTTTAGAATACCCGATTTTCGGTTCGCAATCTCAAGATTTTGATAGATGCTGTCAACTATGGTGTTGCCTGTCACAAAAATCTTTTCTCCGGGAATCCCCTCCCCAAGCAGTATACCTTTGGCGTTTTCTGTTGGTGCAAACAAGTAATCGGAGATATGATCAACCAAAACCCTGTTAATTTCCTCCGGCATCCGCCTGGAATAACTCCTTAAACCCGCTTCAACATGCCCCACCTTTATGTGAATTTTCGATGCCGCTAACGCCCCCGCCAAAACGGAATTCGTATCCCCCTCGACAAGAACGACATCCGGCTTTTCTTCCATCAAAATCTTCTCTATCCCCGCCAGTGCCCTGCCCGTCTCTTCGGCGTGCGTACCTGAGCCGATGTCCAGGTTATGCTCCGGCCGGGGAAGTTCAAGCTCGTCAAAAAAGATTTTATCCAGTTCATAAGAATAATGCTGGCCCGTGTGGATTATCCCGTACTCCACATTTTCCTTTTCACACGCCCTCACTACCGGAGCCATCTTAATAATCTCCGGGCGGGTGCCGACAACCATGTAAATCATTCTCTTTCTATTTCAAATATAACCGTGCCTCCGGGGGTGTAAGGCTCCCCAGGGTCAGCGCACTGGATATACGCTTTATTGCCTTTCTTTGCCAGGCCCAGGTCAACCGGGTCCGCACCCTCTCTTAACGCTGCGATGTAATGCAGGATGGGAGCCAGAGCATGTATGCAGATTTTATCCGTATTCTCCATATCTACCTCCGGCCCGTCTATGATTATCTTTTCGCCGCCCTTGAACACAGCACAGCTGCCTTTGATCTCCTTAACCCTGATTATCAGTTTTGTCATTTTAAAAAAATATAACTTTATTTATTATTGATCCCTTGAATTTAAAACGGCGGCTTTCTCCATAAAAACCCCGTACGGGTTTTTTCAAAGACTTCTTTTGCCGCATACCCGCCCATCCGCTTGATTATCCCCGGGAGCACACTTTTTCCTTCTTCCATCCAATTTTATCCTGAAATACAAACCCGAACCGGGAGTTAGAAATTATAATCTGTCCTGCAGAGCGATTTCTTTGTCATCGATCCGGATAATGCCGGCGTCTCCCTTTTCAAGATACGGTTTCAAGAGACGGGGTATCCCACCCCGAAATATTTTATCCCTTTGCTTTTCGCCTTTTCGGGGTCAAGGATTCTTCGCCCGTCAATAACCACGGGTTTTTCCATATTCTCTGTTATGTCATCATAGATGTCCCCGAATTCACTCCATTCGGTTGCGATAACACACACCTCGGCATCCTTTAATGCCTCACCCGTGCTTTTGCAGTATTCCACCCTGTTGCCGAGAATCAACTTCGCGTTTTCCATGGCTGCGGGGTCATAAACCCTGACCTTGGCCCCCAGTCTTATTAATTCCTTCGTTGTTGAGACCGCAGGCGATTCGCGAACATCGTCCGTCCCGCCCTTAAACGCTAATCCAAGCACACCTATTTTCTTATTTTTCAATTCTTTTAAATCAATGATCCCGCCCATAATTTCTACCGGCTTGATCTTTTGTTTTTCATTTATGTCCTGCACAGCTTTTAATAAACCGGGATTATAGTTTTCTTTAATCGCTTCCGAGATTAACGCGGACATATCTTTTGGAAAGCACGAGCCCCCGAATCCTATTCCTGCGTTCAGGAAATGCTTGTTTATCCTCTTATCCAAACCAATGCCCCCTGCTACATCCCTTACATCCACCCCCATTTTTTCACATATATTTGCTATCTCGTTGATAAATGAAATCTTTGTCGCCAAAAAAGCGTTGGACGCGTATTTTATCATCTCCGCGGTCCTTAGATCCGTTCTTATTACAGGGCAGTTGAATTCCGAGTACAGGTTATTGAGAATGTCCCCCGAGCGCTTATCGTATTCGCCGATTATGATCCTGTCGGGATTCATAAAATCCCATACAGCCTTACCTTCCCTGAGAAACTCCGGGTTCACGCAAACTCCGAAGTCCCCCCCCGCAGATTTTTTTGAAAATTCCTCCAGGATCGGGATAACCACGGAATCCGTCGTCCTTGGAGAAACGGTGCTCTTTACAACCGCGACATGAAACGAATCCTTAATTTCCAGCGCCCTTCCTATCTCAGAGGATGCGGATTCCACGTACTCCAGGTCTATCATCCCCCCCTTATCGGGGGTTCCAACGCAGACGAAAGTTATGTCCGAATCCAGTACGGCTGCTTTTAGATCAGTCGTGGCGTTCAATCCTTTACCGACATGCTTTCCTAACAATTCATCCAAATTCTCTTCATGGATCGGGGCGTTTCCCTGGTTTATGGAATCGACCTTTTCTTTCACAACATCAACGCACTCCACGTCGTGACCCAGGTCGGCAAAACAAACCCCTGTAATCAGTCCCACATAGCCCGTGCCGATTATCGATATTTTCATCTTAAATTTTTATAGAACGGACATTAATAAAAAAAGGTCAGGGTTTCATTGTAAGAGCAAACCACTCGACGGTCTTTCTTAAACCTTCCTCCAATCCAACCCCGGGCTTCCAGCCAAGCAATTTCACAGCCTTTGAGATATCCGGGCATCTCTGGGTTGGATCGTCCACGGGCAGGTCTTTAAAAACAATCTCGGAACTTGAATTCGTCAGTTCCTTTATTTTACCCGCTATATCGACAACGGTCATTTCCTCCGGGTTTCCAAGGTTGACCGGGGTGTGGACATCCGAGACGCCGAGTTTATGAATCCCTTCTATTAAATCAGAAATATAACAGAAGGAGCGGGTTTGAGAGCCGTCTCCGAAGACCGTTATCGGTTTATTTGACAATGCCTGCGTGATGAATGCCGGAACCGCCCTTCCGTCATCCGGTCTCATTCTCGGCCCGTAGGTGTTGAATATCCTGCATATTCTTGTGTCAAGCCCGTGATAAAAATGATATGCCATCGTAATAGCTTCCGCAAATCTCTTGCCCTCGTCGTAAACTCCCCTCGGTCCTATCTGATTTACATTGCCCCAGTAGTCTTCCGGCTGCGGATTGACCAGGGGGTCGCCGTACACCTCGGATGTGGACGCCAGCATAAACCCCGCGTTTTTTGCCTTTGCCAGCCCCAGCATGTGGTGGGTGCCAAGCGCGCCAACCTTCAGGGTCTGGATTGGAAGTCTCTGGTAATCGACCGGGCTTGCAGGGCTTGCAAAATGGAAAACGAAATCGATGTCTTCCTTCAAGAACAGCGGCTTTGTAACGTCATGATTGAGCAACCGGAATCGTTCATTATCCAGCAATCCGCTGATATTTTCTTTACTGCCGGTTAAAAAATTATCCGCGCAGATCACCTCATCTCCCCTTTCGATCAGATAATCGCACAAATGGCTCCCTATGAATCCCCCCCCTCCGGTTACTAAAAAAGTTTTCATTATCTTTTATTGTTTTTATGATTAAAAAAGCAAAACAGGCAACCATCAAAAACGCGGTGTTTTTTGCAGTTGTTCTTATTTGATTTGTGTTCCTATTTTGAATTCATATTGCCGCAATTCCCGCGATAATACATCTAATCCAGTCTTTCTAAATTTAACCAAAAACCCCTAATACCCTTAAGCGTTTTCCTCTCTCCGCCGGACATCCGAGATTAAGATAATCAGTCCATAATCCTTTTTATACTCAAATAATAATATTTAATGATATTTAATTAAAAAACACTAAAATGGAAACGAAACATACGACCGTATCCATACCAAAGCCGCTGTACGAGAAAATACAGGGGAGGATAAAAAATACCGGCTTTACATCCGTTTCGGATTATGTGACCTATGTGTTAAGGCAGGTTATATCTGAACTGGAGGAGGATCAGGAGGAGCCGTTTACAAGGGAGGACGAAGAGAAAGTTAAAGAAAGGCTGAGGAGCCTCGGGTATATCGAATAAAAATGTTATTGGTTATAGGAATAGATGCTGCGACATGGAAGATTATAAAGCCGAACATTGACCGTTTGCCGAACATCAGGGGGCTGATGGACGAAGGCATATATAAAACCCTCCCCTCCGACAAAAGACCTATCTCCGCATCCGCGTGGTGCTCCATATTCTCCGGGAAGATGCCGGAGGAGCATAAGAACACGGATTTTGTAGTTGACGGGGAACTCCAGACAAGGGAGAAAATCAGGGTTGATTTCATCTGGGATGTTCTGGATAAGCAGGGGTATGACGTGAAAGCATTAAACATACCCTTTGTGATCCCGCCCTATAATTTTAACTGCGGTTTTAAACCCGTGGGGTACGGGCTTCCCGAAACCCCCGGGGAATGGGGGGAAGAACTGCACGAAATCACGGAAAAATCACTGGAGATTTTAAACGGAAAGCCAGATTTGCTTTGCGTCGCTTACTCTTTACTTGACAGGGTCCAGCATTTCCACTGGGGCGAAGAAGAATTTATTACCCGCTGGTATGAAAAAGTCGATAAAGCCATAGGGAATTTAATTCCATACGGGGATAAACTCATAGTTCTGTCAGATCACGGTTTCTGTAATAGAGAAGAGGCGGAGGTTCAAACCCTCCCGGAAAAAACTCCGAGGGGTGAGATAAAGGGGGATCATCACAGGGACGGCATTCTGATCACAAAGAATGTTGATTTCGAGATCAACAGACTGCAGGATGTTTATTTTGCCATAAAAAAAGAAATAAAAAATGGATGAGGAACTGATGGATATGGATACGGAAAAGAAGATTGAAAAGAGCAGGGAGGTTATTAGAGAGGCGTTTGAAAAGTACGGCAGGGATAAGATAGCGGTCGCATTCACCGGCGGCAAGGACAGCACCCTGCTTCTCTGGTTGGTAAAAGCGGTCTGTGACGAGGACAAAATTCCGCTGCCAAAATTAATGTTCATTAACGAGGGGCATGTTTTCGAGGAAATCTATGAATTTGTTGACGAGTTAACGGAAAAATGGGGCCTGGATTGGGATGAAGTCCGAAACGATGATGTCTTAAAGCAGGCGGAAAAAGTTGGGGATATGGTCAGGGTGGATTTGCTGAGTGCAAGGAATATGAGGGAGCTTGAGAAAATAAATTTCAATGGAAAAGAATTCCCGTTCGAACCTGAATCGTACGTCGGGAACCATCTGATGAAGACGGTCGCGATGAACCTGTATCTTGAAAGGCATGACTTTGAGGCGGTGATCTCAGGCATAAGATGGGATGAGCAGGAGTCAAGAGCAAATGAAACGTATTTCAGTCCGAGAAAGGATCCCGGGCATGTGAGGGTCCACCCGATACTCCATTTCAAAGAGAGGGATGTCTGGGGCACCATAATGGACTATAATATACCCTACAATAAACTATACGCACAGGGTTACAGGTCACTTGGCGCAAAAGGAACAACCACAAAAACAACCGATGTTCCGGCGTGGGAGCAGAATCTGGAAGAAACAACGGAAAGGGCGGGGAGAAGACAGGACAAGGAGGAGATAATGAAAAGGTTGAGGGATCTGGGCTACTTTTAGTGGTTTATCGGAAGATCGGTAAACCCGATCGGCTAAAAAGGTACCGTGGATGCATCAACTAAGAATTCCTTGATTTCATCTCCGGAAATTTCCCCCCCTACAAATTCAATGGGCTCCGAGTAATCAATATCTTTGAAATAACAGAGCTGCTGGCGAAAGAGTTTCTCGTTAAAAAATCCCCGGAAAATGCTTTTGGCTCGTTCGGACACCTGCTCAACCGTATAATGTGATTTCAAGATGAAGTATAAATCAACATAATCCTTCCACTTAGCTCTTCCGCCGAGTGCATACGCCTTCATGGCAGCTAAATCCAGCAAAGAAGGTATTTTTATAATATCCTCAAAATAAACCAGGTTTTCGATTTCATGAGGGAAACTATAAAAAGTCACCTTAATGGAATCGATAATTAAATGCATCTGCTCGCTGGCTTCATGAACGATTTTATCCAGTGAATAATTACTTTTCTTTATTTGATATTTTATACTTTTTCCCTTAATTGGGTCCGGAGTAAAAAGGTCAAAATCTATTGACCTCCTGTGCCCTATATGCAGGGCAATGGCAGTGCCTCCTACCATATAAAAATCACCGGAAAATGATTTAATTAAGGGCAATAATTCTCTTTGCTTATCTGTTAATACTTCCATGTGCATTTTTCTTAAAGTATAGATTAAAGAAATTTACGACCTGTGGAAAATAATTAACCCTCCTCTTTGCGATTTGCTTATAAAAAATACCTGCGACCCTGTCAATTCCAACAAGTTCAAATAATTTTTTTACATTTTTTTCATCACCGTAATTCAATATCGTCTCAACCAGAAATTCCATGCTGATATTCTCTTTCTCCCCCTCTTTAATCCACCAGAAAAGCGAGCTGTTTTCGCGGATAAATTCTTTTATTTCAGGAGAATTCATTTTATTATTTATTACTCCTTCAAAAATAAAAGCAGATGACGCATCATCAACAGCCCGGGATTCGTCCTTTCTTGATTCATGCAAACATCGCTGCAGGGGTTTTGCCGTCGTTCCTGTCTGATCCGTCCTAACTGCCCGTAATTCCCTGCTTTTTTTCTTTTTTCAATAAAAGTTGAGCCGCGGCGAACAATAAAACTAAGATCAGGACCATAACGGCTAAATTGCTGATAAATTCACCCCTGGGAGCGCCCACCTCAATATATTCGATTCCATAGTGGATAACCGGGGATATCCTATAGTCATCAAACATGAAATCAATTGAAAAATAAAGGCATTTACCGGACAGGGGGTAAAAGAGAGCGACTCCGGGGTATGCCAGATCAAGGATCAGGTGCGAGAGCAGGAAATATGAGATTAAAACAAATATCAATTTGTTTTTCCTTGAGATAAAATAAAAAAGTAAAGGGACAAGCGCGACAAATATATTGTGAAGAAGAATCCTGTGCATTACGAAAAAGGCATCGATTTCAGGGAAGAGGGCGAAAGGGCTGAGAAGAAGGATCGTTCTTTTATCTATGTTTGAGAAGGCGATTACGATTATCAGCGGTATAAGCCAGTGGAAGAGTATGTCCATTTCAAAATGAAAGAAAAAGATAAGGGGAATCAGTCGAATGCCGCGTCATAGATGTCCTCGAGACCTATAACCTGCCCCTTCTTCTCAAATAATTCCCTGACAATCTTCTTCTGAACGTCGTTCTTAACGGTCCCGATCCGCAGCGCACCGATACCTGATTTCCCCGTACCTTCGATTTCCTTGCCGTTATCATTTGCGTCGACGCCTTCAACACCATAGGGGGGATAGGCATTAACGTCTGCCATAACCTCGATGCAGTCAAACTGCTCCCAGATTTCTCTTTTAACTATGCAGATTTTCGGAGGTCCTGTTGTGACAACGATATCTGGCTGGAAGTCCTTTAATGCGTTGACTGTGGCTTCATCGCTTCTCACTTCATAGGGCTTTAGTTCCGCATGATATACCTTCTTTACCTTTTCAATGGCAGCCATTGCCCTGTCAAGCCCTCTTGACGTGACCGCGACCTTTGCTCCTTCCTTAACAAGGAGCGCACCTATCCTTAATCCCACAGGTCCCGTTCCCGCGAAAACAATTGCCTTCTTTCCCTTCAATGACTCGCCTTTTTTCTCAATAGCTTCCTTGATTTTCACGACGGTTCCTACAGCGGTTGTGTTTGCACCGTCCGTATCCGCTACGATAGAAACCTTAAACGGGTCAAACATCTGTCCCACGGCTTTATCCATCATCTCATCCCCTTTCACCACATCATGACCCCCTATAAAGACCGCCGTGTTTACCAGGTCTTTCGGGTGGCGGGGGAAAATAGTGTCATTAATTAAATCTGGGATGTCGCCAACATCAACTCCCGTGTAGGGAACAACCACCAGATCCTCAACATCCGCATCGTACGCTTCGATCAAGTCAAAGGGGCTTGCGTATTTCTCCATGCTCAAATATATCAATACTTTTTTCATTTTCTTTTTTTAGTAATTAAGAAATGATAATAAAAAATAATGAACAATAAAGGTGAACGATATTGTGATCGAGAACGGAGCCCTGGTTAATGTCTGCACATCCGAAATCTACGGGGCTAATGTCGGAATAAAATCCGGGAAAATCACCTGTGTCGGTGATAAAAAGATGAGCGCTGAAGAGACTGTAAATGCAAGGGGCTATTATCTTGTTCCGGGGCTTATTGACGCCCACATCCACATAGAAAGTTCAATGATAACATTGAGCGAGTTTGCGCGCACGGTTATTCCTCACGGCACCGCAGCGATAGTGACGGACCCCCACGAAATCGCCAATGTCGCAGGGATAGAGGGGATTAAAGTTCTGGTTGAGGAAAGCAGAAAAATCCCTCTCAAAGTCTATTTTACGATCCCCTCATGCGTTCCCTCCACTCCCTTTGAAACATCCGGGGCTGAGATCGGGATAAAGGAAATTGAAGAAATGCTTTCCTGGAAAGAGGTTGTCGGGTTGGGGGAGGTCATGAATTTCCACGGGGTAATCAACTCCGACCCGGAGGTTTTAGAAAAAATAAGGGTTGTTAAAGAAATGAGGGGGGTTGTGGACGGGCACTGCCCGGGGTTGAGCGGGGAGGCATTAAATGCGTATATTTCCGCAGGCGTCCAATCAGACCACGAGTCCACAACAGCCGGGGAAGGGCTGGAAAAGATAAGATCCGGGATGAGGCTGATGATCAGGGAGGGCTCTGCCGCCAAAAATCTGGGGAGTTTATCCGGGATATTTGATTTTCCCGGAGAATATGCGGGCAGATGCATGCTCGCAACAGATGACCGCCATCCGGGTGATTTAATCTCTGAAGGACACATGGACGGCATAATCAGAAAATCAGTATCCGGGGGGATGGACCCAGTGGATGCGATAAAACTCGCCACCATCAACCCCGCGGAATACTTTCATCTGGAGAACTCCGGTTATATTGCCCCTGGTAAAGATGCCGACATATTGTTCGTCAGTGACCTGGAGGACTTTAGGGTTGAGAAGGTGATGATTAAAGGGAAAATTACGGCAGAGAAAGGCAGATTTATTTCAAAACTTCTTTCGTTTCCATACCCCGGATCCGTTACCAATACCGTTAACCTGAAACGGGTGTCGCCCGGAAGTTTTAACATTCTTGCGGGCAAGGAAAACAAGGTGGATGTCAGGGTGATCGGGGTGATCGGGGGCGAGATTTTAACGGACGAGAGAATTGAGTGTTTGCAGGTCAGGGACAATAAAATCCTTCCAGACCCTGGCAGAGACGTTGCCAGGATTGCCGTGGCGGAGAGGCATAAAGGAACGGGAAATATTGGATTGGGGTTTGTTTCCGGATTTGGATTAAAGAAGGGGGCGTTCGCGTCAAGCGTTGCGCACGATTCCCACAACATTATTGTGGTCGGGAGCAATGAGAATGACATGTGCGATGCGGTAAATAAAATAATTGAAACCCGGGGCGGGATGGTTGTTGCTCATAACCGTGAAATTCATTGCCTTAAGCTTCCGATCGCCGGCTTGATTTCAGACATGAAAGCCGAAGAGGTGAACGAGAAACTCGGGGTTTTGCATAGGGAAGTGAAGAAGCTGGGGGTTAAGATGGAATCGCCGTTCATGGCTTTGTCGTTTCTTGCTTTACCGGTGATTCCAAGGTTAAAGCTGACAGATAAAGGTTTGTTCGATGTTGAGCGCTTTAAGTTCGTTGACCTGGTTGTTAATCTTTAATTCGATTATTCAAATGTTTTCCAATCGCCGGTTATACCCAGGTTCATGATCATATAATCAATAATGAGTTTACACTTTCCCTCAAAGAAATTGGCACCCAAAACAAGTTCCTCTCCTAACTCCGGAATCAACAACGCATCAACATTATTCCCGGTGATGCTCATTGTGAAATCAGGTGATAAAAGAGATAACTCCGGGATATTTGTTAATTCGGCATCTGTTGTGCCGCCAGCAACGCCAACTTTCTCATAACCCATTTTCAAAAGTCCCAGATAATCTCCTATACTTAGGTCAAGAAATGTAAAATTCGCCCCGCAGTCAACCAACGCGTTAACTACAACCGAACGCTCCCCCTTTATGATAACGGGAACCCTGAAAACGTTATCCTCATCGGAACTATATTTGAACTCAGTCATTGTAAACGATAGATAAAATGCTTTATGCTCTCATTCTTCCCATGCCCGACACACACTATCTCATAACCATCCCTTCCCGCAATTTGAAACAAATCCTTTCGCGCATCTCCAATCAGAACTTTTCCTTCTTTTGTTACACCCACGTACTTGTTGGGGTTCTCTTTTGCCGCATCCTGCATAACATTGTATAATTTGGCTATTTTCATGTTAATTGTTAGTATTATGGTATTTAAAAAATAAAAATATCTAAATTAAAGCGGACAGATAAAGGTTTGTTCGATGTTGAGCGCTTTAAGTTCGTTGACCTGGTTGTTTAGGCATGCAAAGCCCCATTTAGAACTTCCTGTCCACCATAACCCGGCTATCTTCACCAATATTTTTCAATTCTATTTTAATCCTGCCGTCAGATATGTCGATGATGTTATAGCAGTTGCGGTAACTCCCCCTTAACCTGTCGCTTGATACGGAGCCCGCGGTGCAGAGTATCGCAACCCCCGAAGAAGATTCCATTACCCAGTTATGGGGAACATGCTTATGGCCGTTCAAAACAAGGTTCACGCCGGCGTCATAAATCAATTTCAGAACATCTCCGGCGTCATACAGCACGCTTCTTTCCCTTCCCGTCAGCGGGACAGGAATGAGGTGGTGGTGCAATACGATAATCTTATATCCCATATCGGCATCTTCCAGTTTTTCCCTTAACCACTGCTGTTGCTCCCTGCCGATCTGTCCCACATCCAGATCCGGCTCGCTGCTGTCGCAGCAGATAATCCGGATGCCATCGATAATCCTCTGGAAGTATCTTTCACCAAAAAGACGCTCGAAGGTCAGGTAACCAACGTTTCTCGCGTCATGGTTCCCCGGTATAATCAATTTTTCTGTATCGATCTCTTTCAACCTTTCAAAAACACCTTCAAGTTCCTTCTTTAAGCCGTCCATACTCAAATCCCCGGTTATGATTGTTATGTCCGGGTCAAGGTCATTTACTTCATCAATGCACCGAGAGAGCATCTCTGCGTTAAATGCTGCTGACCCGTAGTGTATGTCGGATACATGTGCTATCTTCATCTTAATTATAACTTCATCTTAATTATAATGGCAAGTATTTTTAAACGAAGGCGTGTAATAGTTTATGTCAAGTAATCTGACAAAGTCAAGTTAATAAATACATTGCAAAAATAGATTATTAAGGCAGAATTCTAAAAAAATCAAAATTGCAAAAATTGCAAGAAGTCCTAATTAAGTATAACGATTTTATGTTATTTTGCGGTTTCCGTTAACACCAAATGAATTTGAAATGAAATCATATTTATTAGCCTAATGACCTGAATAGCGACAATGTGCCACCTACACTTCCAATCGTATCTCCTCCTTCAAAAGATCTTTCATCCCAATTTTCTTTAACATATCCCGGGTAGAGTTTGA
>MCBC01000106.1 GCA_001723855.1 Candidatus Altarchaeales archaeon WOR_SM1_86-2
TTCTGTTATTCCAATATCGCAGCGATCGCGGTAAGAGACAATCTAACAAGGGCAAAGGAGATATGCAATAAATCAGACCCCGTGGAATTATGTTATACGGCTATCGCAAGAATTTTTGCCCGCGAAAACCTGAGCAAGTCCGTTGATATATGCGAAAGCACCGATGACCACGATGATTGTTACATTTCCCTCGCATCCGTCTATATGGAAGAAAATATGACCCTGGCGATAGAGATATGCGGGAACGTAACGGCATGCAGGGAGATGCTCGCACCGAAAGCGGCCGAATTTGACCCGGATACGGGGGTGGAGTTGTGCAGCGGCTACCCCTGTCTCATGGGCGTTTCGCAGGTCGTTGCCAAAAACGACACATCCAAGGCGATAGAGATATGCAAAGCAATCGGGCACCCGGTTCCAAGATCGCAGTGCGAGTATTTCATACTCCCGCAGGTAAAGAAAAAGCAGCCCCAGAGGCTCGGGGAACTGTGCGGGGACATCATACCCTTTTGGGATAACCTTCAGCAGCTTGCACCTTACTGCAATATCAGCAATTAATTTAAATTTAAATTAAAAAATAAATATTAAAGATCATGGAATTTACAAATTTAAGCAGGTATGGAAGAGCGGCAGGAGTAA
The DNA here is from genome assembly GCA_001723855.1 of Candidatus Altarchaeales archaeon WOR_SM1_86-2. The sequence continues at coordinate 637 of MCBC01000106.1, forward strand.
TTACGGTGATCGCTTGCTTACTCCTGGTTCTCCCTTGTTCGGTTTCGGGATATACCGCACTTTCCGGGTCAGAGTTCATCATTTACCCTTCCGGGGACTGGACTAAATTGAATGTCCAGGGAGGAGAGTCGTATGTGAGTTTTATCCCCTTCTATGACAACACGAATGTCCTGGCTTATGTCGTTGAAGATAACGGCTCCGAAACATTGATATTTAATGGGACGAGAAATAAGGCGCAGGCGGTGGACCTGGCTTTTGATGATTTAGGCAAGATACCAAACATGGATCCTCAACCGAGCCAGGCAACAGGACCAAGATGGGTCCATATACTTTCAAATCGCTCGGGATATGTTTTTGTCGGCGTGCATGGATCGTTAAGAAGCCCGCCGTCATCAGGCGGAGGATTTTACGACACGCATTTCATCATCCACTGGCCAGAGGGCGGCTGGAATAAGTATTTTGCTGATATATGCACTCACTACAACGGAACTGTAAATGTCACGATGACGCCAATAGATGCCGCCACCGGTTTACACCACGGGACACAGACTGATATAAATTTTAGTTTGAACGGTACCGGAAATGCTACGGAGCCCTACTGCCGGCATGTGCAACTCTACGACACGGACGGGAATACAAACATCGGTATTACATACATCGTTAACGCCACACAGGGTGTTTTTGTCCTCCAGCATCTTGATCATATTGATACCTTCAACTGGCTTGGCGCGTTTGATACAGGGCTTCTTTTCGGGAAAGTTGTCATTTACGCCTCAATGGAGGCTGATGCCGCAGTGAGTGTGTACAATCCAGGCTCAAGCACGGTGAACTGCTCACTGTACGAACATGTAGGGACAGGGCCCGGTTCTACAACCGCCGGTTATTTTAATTTCTCTGACAGAACAAGGAGGGCAAGTATTACTTTACAGCCCTACGATTATGGATTTTTGAAGTGGACTGGGTCAGATAAGGATCATATTATGATGATATGCAACGGAAGCGTTTCCGGGGTCGGCGGGGGAAGAAGCGATGTACATAACCTGAATGGGATCGACAGCCACCCATACACCCGTTTGCCGCCGGTATATGGGCAAGATACGCTGTATGAGACACCGTTTGCCATGGACAGTTCAAGTGTAAAAGGAGATTCATGGGTCTTTTACCAGTCATCATGCGATTTCCCGACAATAATAGATTTTTATGATTATGTGCACACTGAGAATCGGGGTTTTTCAGCGAATGAAGGCAATTCAACCATTTGCTTTAATAATGCCAAAGCTCCTGGAAAAAACGGGCTGGGCATCCAGGCATTTAACACAACCGTTTTATTTGCCAATAACCTGTCAACAAACAGCACGATGACCGTTGACTGCCAGGCAGGAGGCACTGTTTCAATAAGCGGTAACCAGATAAACCTGACGAATTGCAAGAGTTCATACGAGGATAATTATTTTTACAATGCGACGATAGACCTGATAGATATGAATTTTGAGGAGGTTACTGCAGGCAGAGAATTTAAAATAAGTGCCGCAAATTCTTCATGGGGAGCAGTATTCGGGTTTAATATAACCGGGAGGGTGGTTTTAGACTGGGCTCACGCCGATGACGGCACATCATGCCTTCATCAGGTTACTTTATGGGAAAGAGGGATGTTTCACATAAGCGGTACAAAAGGGGTTTATGGAACCGGCTTTGAAGGGGGTTCTGACTGGAACAACGGAGATATCCTCAGGTTCAATTCAAGCGAATCATTAAATGTTTACAGGGTTGCGCATAAAGACTGTTCAAACTCGCCGATAGAATCAACCGCCCCCTATATTGTTACCACAATCAATGTAAGCGATAAGGATATTCTGATCGGCGATAACACGAACGTCACGGGCACCGTGTCGAATTACGGCAGCAAGGAAGCATTAGGCGTAACTCCCACCCATTTTGTCCCGCACCAGCTTCAATTAAGGCTTTCAACGCTGAGGATATTTTTCGGAAACCCCCTTAATTATGAGGATGTTACGGATGATGTTACAATAACCTATATTCCTGCCGGAACCGGAGGAAGCTGCACCCCGACGGATATACACGGCATATACAACGGCTCGAAACCCGTTATTTGCGTTATGGAAACCCCGGTTGAAGGCTCACCCTACCCGCTAACACACGTCTATTTCTATTTAGGGGATCTTGCAGGCGCGATTGGAAGTTGTGACTGCGGCGAAAGGCTGCTGTTCGAATATGAGGCGCACCTGAGATATGGTGCTGCAGCCTGGATAACCCCGACACTTAATACGAACTACGGTTACTGCAGTCCGGTCAAAAGGGAAACTTTCAATGTCACAAAGGATGAAGAGGTGCAGATAGGCACCCCGAATAACGTTATCCAGAAAGCGGTAACGCCAAGTGTCGGTGACCCTGGTACGAACTTTACGGTCACGATAGAGTTTTACGATGCAAACACAATATATTGGATCCGGAACGTTACCATGTGGGATTACTATGTTAATGGAAGTGACGATCCGATAACCAGCTCCGAGGTTAATATGACATATAACTGCAGCATAAGCGCGACATATACAAGGTACAACCGCAGCGATAATTCCCCGATACCAGGATATGACAATGTAACATTAAACTTAACCAATGCCGCATCAACCGTTAACTGCGGCACAGGATTTTTCACATACATCAACTTCAGTTACGTGAACAATTCATACTTCCAAAATATTACGAACTATACCAAGAACAAAGTGACTTTTTATCTGCGCTCAAACGGCACCCTCCCGGACGGTATAAAAAATTGTGTGAGCATAGAATATAAGTCAGAAACCTTTAACGGCAGCGCCAGCCACAACATAACGGGGAAAGCGTGCTTTGCTCCAGCCAGGGTTCATTCCGCACTGATAGCAAAGAACATGTCCGATAATGTCACTGTGGGAGAAAAAACCAATATTACACTTACATTTAATACCAACCAGGATTTTTACTGGGATTACATGGATGTCGGGGACGATCTTCCCGATTTCCTGAATTATACGGGTTACGCATGGCTTTATACCGTCAATACCGGGCAGCCAACGAAATTTCCAAATGGCGTGTGGGGCATAGGATACAACAACTGGAACAGAACAAATTACTGGGTCCAGTATCATACCGAGCCCCTGCCCGACAATCAAACGAGAATAGGCTGGTATTTCTGGGGGCTCGGGAACGCCAGCAACTGGACGATCACCATTGAAGTGCAGGCTATTGATTTGTTTGATGACGAGGCGTCCAACTGGGCGATAAAAAGAAGGAACTACGGTTATATGCACGGCGTTCAACCCGATACTGGAGAAGAATTTAATCCGGAGGCAAGTTATGTGATTGTCTGGGAGTACTACCCCCCGCTGCCGGGGATTAACATAACAAAAACCATTACCAATATGACAAGAAACTATGATGCCGGAGCAGGCTACCCCGGAGGACCTCTGGAGCCGGGGGATTATTTAAATTACACCGTAGTTGTCAATAATACCGGAGAGACGGTGTTTTATAATGTAACTTTAAATGATGCCATTCCGATGAATACAACACTTGTTTCATGGACTTCCAACCCGGGTTTATGGTGGAACCGCACCTGGCAGTATAGAAGAGAGATTATTGTCACGGAGCCGGGAGTTCACAACAGAACAAATTGGCCCGTTATGGTTTTTGTGGATTTTAATGAAAGCGGGAATCCTCCGGAAAACTGCAGTAATGAACTGCGGGTCATTGATAAAACCACCAACCTAAAAGTTCCTTTCAATATCACCGGGCAGGAATATGCAAGTAACAGATGCCAGAACGCAACAATCGTGATATTGGTGAATATGTCAAAATCTTCCAAAAAAATTTATTATGTTTACTACGGCAACACCACCCCGGTTTCTCCCGAGACATACTCGATATGGAGTTCAAATTGTGACGCAAACAGCAATGCAACAAACTGTTCAAGTGTTTACTATTCAAGACAGGACATTTCGGGGGGTCTGGATGAGTGGAGCATCACAGGACCAACCTTTGTTGTGTCCGGAGACAACAACAATAGTCTTGTAAGTCTGCATTGGCCGCTCAGGTGGTTTGATAGAGTTAACAGTTCTTTATACGTATGTACAAATGGGTTTCTTTCAGGTGCAAATGCAACAGATAGTTCGCCAAGTACCGGTGAATTTCAGGGGCAACATGGAGGAATGATCGCGCCTTGGTGGAGAAACTGGAATTCAAGCGTTTACAAAAATATCTGGACCGACACGCCAAGAGAGGTGTTCACATGGACCGATCTGAGCGGGTCAGGAGTTTCATTGGCAGGACTTTCTAATGGTTCAGGCAGTGATTATTTTTATAATGATAACTACAGCAGCCCGGTTACATTCCAGACAGTGCTGTACAGCACCGGCGATATAATCCACAGATATAATAACAGTGTAGCATACCTTTACCAGTACTCAAATGCAACTCAGCCGGAAGTCGGCATGGAGGAGGAGAGAGACAACTGTTCAATCAACTGCACCATTAACAGAACATATTACTGGGGAATGCCGACATTAGTTCCTGGAGAGACATGGCAGGTAAATTTTACTTTATATGTACATTCAAATGCCACGGTAATTGAAAATAACACAGCATTTATGTGCGCAAGTACACCGGTCGGCAACAGAAGTTGTAAGAGTTCCACAACACCGCAGGTTCCGGTTGTGCACCCCAGTATAACCATAGAGAAATGGGTCGGGGACTATCAGGAGTATGTAACCTCCCAGCCGGGAGAGGAGGTTAACTTCACGATAATCGTGAGAAATCCCTC
>MCBC01000107.1 GCA_001723855.1 Candidatus Altarchaeales archaeon WOR_SM1_86-2
ACATCCTTTTCAATCTTCCTGTATAATTTCCTCAGCGGGATATTCACAGGGCATGCTCTTTCGCATTCGCCGCATCCAATGCATCTCCCCGCAAGATGGAATGCTCTTATCATGTGAAACATCCAGATATCCGGGAATTCACTGGATTTTGAAACCCATTTTTCATCCTCTAAGGCACAGTGCTCGCAGTAGCATAACGGGCATATATTCCTGCATGCGTAGCATCCGGTGCATTTGCTAAATTGTTTTTTCCAGAATTCCCGCCTCTCTTCAAGCGGCATGGATTCCATTTGCTCTACATCAGAATAATCATCCTCTTTCCCTTCTTTTTCTCCCCCTAAAAGAATATCATAAATCAAGGGCGTCGGGTATCTGCAGACCTTACATCTCTCGTATTTCTCACCCGATACATCCTCAACACCGTCACATGAAATTCCTATAATGAATACCTTATCTCTTTCAATCTGGTTTTGCTTTATCAATTCAATGATTGCCCTGACATCGCAGCCTTTCGCAACCACTGCGACTTTACCCTCGGATTTTGCTTCAAGCAGATACACGGCTAAATTATGAACACACCCGGGATTCCAGACTAATCTTTCAACCTCTCCGGCATTGTCAATAAAACAAGGCGAAATCTTACCGCCTGCTTTTTCATATCCGATCACATAATCGACTCTCTTATCCCCCAGTAACTTCCTTGCTTCATTTCGCAATTCTTCTTCAATATCAACTACACCCATATTATAATTCTATTATATACTTATTAAAAATACGCACCATCTTACGGTTCCGGGAAAAATAAAATGCTCACCTCTTGAATGTCCTTTATTGTAATTCCAATTTACCCAATTCTTTCAGTTCATTGCTCATTTCTTCCACCACTTCTTTAAATTTTATTCCCTCCGACGCCGAAACCCATTCAACCCTCAACCTTCTCGGATCCACACCAACATATTCCAAAAGTTTCTTGAGAACCGCAAATCTGCGTCTTGTATGATAATTGCCTTCCATATAATGACACTCTCCGGGATGACAGCCCGCGATTAACACACCATCCGCCCCCTCTTTAAATGCCTTTAAAACAAACTCCGCTTTAACCCTGCTGGAGCACATCACCCTTATAACCCTTACATTTGAAGGCATCTGGATCCTTGACGTTCCCGCTAAATCCGCCCCCGCATAACTGCACCAGTTGCATAAAAATCCCACGATCTTCGGCTCTTTTTCTTCCTTCATTTTTATTGTAATTACAAAATGTATGTTTTTTCTGTTTAAATACTCGGTTCCGAGTGCTATTGAGCGTAGCGAAATAGCACCTGATGATCAACCTTCGCAGATGTGACAGAGCGAAGCTCTGACACGTGTCTGAGAGACGATGTCTCTCAGTCACAACTTGCTTCGCAAGTTCTGGAGCACAAAATTTCTTTGAAATATGTGAAATTTCAAGGAAATTTCAATACACAAAATTGACTTTGTCAATTTTGATTGTTTTGCTGTTTCTGAAGGTTGTTTTTATGATTCGCCCTCCAGCAATGCTTCAATCTGGGCGGATAATTGATCGTCTGCAAAATGTTTTTGTTGAATCGCTCCCGAGAAACATGCCGCCGAGCATGCTCCGCAGCTTTTACAGAGTATCTCTTCCACCACTGCTTTTCCATCAGCGATTTCTATGGCGTCATACGGGCACACCCCTACGCATATCCCGCATCCACTGCACTTATCCTTATCGACCGCAGCCACCATTCCTTCAATCTCTATATACTCCCTGTTTGCAATATCCATTGCCCTGGCAGCGGCATTGCCCGCCTGCATGACCGTCTCGGATATACTCTTTGGAAACTGGGCACATCCTGCAACAAACACACCCTCCACGTTTGTCTCGGCGGGTCTCAGCTTGGGGTGCGCTTCCATTAAAAAACCGTCAGGTGAAACGGGAACATGTAATTTTTCCGCAATTTCTGGAATTCCGTCCGAAGGTCTCATTGCCGACGCAAGCACCACCATATCAAATTTCTTTTCTATAATTTCACCAATAAGGGTATCTTCTGCCGTGATTATGAGATCATTATTTTTATCCTCAATAACTTCTCCGGGAAGTCCTCTTATAAAGTTAATTCCCATCTCCCTTGCTCTTTTGTAAAACTCCTCGGATTGCCTGCCGATAGTTCTTATATCAACATAATAGATATATACTTCCGCTCCAGGATGTTTTTCTTTAATAAGAATTGCCTGCTTTATTGAAGTCATGCAGCAAGTTGCAGAACAGTATTCCACCACTTTCTCGCTCCTTGACCCCACGCACTGGATAAATGCCACGCTCTTTGGAACCTTTTCATCACTTAATCTTATGATTTTTCCATTGGTAAACCCGGATGCGTTGAGCATCCGTTCAAAATCAAGGTTTGTAAGCACATTTTCATATTTTCTGTAGCCGTACTGCTTCTGGGTCTCACCTTTCTTCTGAAGGGGGTTTTCGCTGATTTTACTTATTTTACTTAAACCGCTTGGGTCATATAAGCCATAGCCGGTTGCTATGATAATCGTACCGACATCAATTTCAATCTCCTCAGCCTTATCATCAAAATTTATAGCGTTTCTGTCACATATTTTTTTACATGCCCCGCACTTACCTTCACCCAGATATTTGCAAAGTTCGGGGTTGATTAAATAGGAATTTGGGACTGCTTGAGGATAACGAATGTAAATTGCCTTTCTTTTCTGATACCCGCAGTTAAATGTATCAATGTGGGTATTTACAGGGCAAACTTCAGCACACCTTCCACACGCAACACACTTTTCTTTATCCACATACCATGGATTCTTTCTTATCTTAACCCGAAAGTCACCGACATGACCTTTTATATCCAGGACATCTGCATAGGTAATCAGTTCGATGTTTTCGTGCCTGGAGACTTCAACCATCTTTGGTGAAAGAATACATAACCCGCAGTCAAGGGTTGGGAATGTCTTGTCGAGCATTGCCATATGCCCTCCGATACTGGACTTTCTTTCTACGAGATATGTTTTGATTCCGCTGTTTGCCAGATAAAGCGCGGCGAAAATGCCCGCAATGCCGGCACCTAAAACCATAACCGATTTATTTACATCCGCCCTGGATTTCTCAAGCGGCTCAAGCAAGGATGCTCTTGCAACCGCCCCCCTTACTAAATCCTTGGCTTTTTCAGTGGCTTTTTCCGGCTCGTTGGAGTGGATCCACGAGCAGTGCTCCCTGATATTTACCATCTCAAATAAATAAGGGCTTAATCCGCTTGATTCAAGCACCTTCTGGAACACCGGCTCGTGCATTCTGGGGGTGCATGATGCCACAACAACCCTCTCGAGCCCATATTTTTTTATATCTTCTGCAATTATATCCTGTCCCTGTTCGCTACAAGTATACTTATGCTCCCTGGCAACTACGACCCTCGGAAGACCTTCAGCATACGCTCTAACCTCTTCAACGTCAACCACCCCCGCAATGTTCTGCCCGCATTGACAGACATAAACCCCAATCCTCGGATGTTTGTATGCCATTTTGATTATTATAGAATTCATTAAAAAAAAGCATTAAAATCAAATGGTTGTAGGTGCATGTTCCTGTGGTTTACAGGGAGTGTGAATTAGTCCTCGTAACTTCCCGTTATGTTTAGAAACTGTATGGTTATCCCACAGCCTCCGCATAACCCTTGAGCATCAAATAAATCCCTGCATACTCTATAATCTATTTCCCATGGTTGAGAAAAAGGTCAAGAAATCGGATAGGATCATAGTTGAGATTCCTGACAGAACCGGGGCTGGGGAAGATAAAACAAGAGAGATGATCAGGAATGCCGTGGGGATGGATATCAGCAATATATAAAAGATAATAAATTTAGCACATGGGAATTTTTCTTTTTAACCTGAATTTGGATTCATTACCGAAATTAACATCTTTGATCTCTGAAATTTTTTTCGGGAGTTAGGGACCAGGGATCTACCGCAGAAATAAATTCCTTGAAATTGTTATCTTCCCTGAGAAAATTTAAGTCCATTTTATCTGCGTAAGTCGGAAGTTCTGCCTTATCATAATCTCCGGGTAATTTTTTCCCAATTCCTTTCTCTACCCAATCCAGTTCAATCTTATTGTTGAGAACTATAAGAATTATCTGCTTATTCTTTTTTCTTTGTTTGTCCGGGATTTTTTCAATTTTTTGTTTCAAGTCTTTATGTATATTATCTCTTTTTCTATCTCCATCGCGAATAAAAATTATGCAGTCGTACCTCATCCAACCCGCAGTTGCAAGTTTAACAATCTTACTATCAATTCCTCCTGCCCCCATTGTTGACTTTATATCCTTGTGCGGCGATATTCTAATTTCCAACTCTCTTTCAATCCTTCTTAGTAAATTATCAAAAAATTTTACGCCATACCTATCTTCTGTCCAAATACGAAATGATTTACAATTTTTCATTCTAATGTTCCATATAACCAACCCTCCCCTGTTGATATTCCCGCGTCTTCTAAGTCCTTTTTTAATTTTTTAGCGTTCTTCACTCTTGTTACCTTTGTTTCATCAACATCCTTTTTAACAAGCAAAATGTCTTCAACTTTGCAAGTATTCAATACAATTGGCGAGTGCGTTGTGATTATAACCTGCTTTTTTGAACTTTTAAGTGCATCAATTAAAATTTCAATTGCTTCGGGGTGGATGCTGTTTTCAATTTCGTCTATGACTAAAAGATTACTTCCGGATTTCCCAAAACTCAGGGTAAGAACTGCCATAATCTTAAAAAAACCATCCGAAAGTGATTGTGGGATGAATTTGGTTCCATTTTCAACGACCTCAAGCATAACCTTTCCTTCCGGTGTTGGGATAGGTCTCATACTTTCAATACCCGGGAATAAAATTTTTAACCGATTAGCAACTTCTTTTGGCCATTCACTTTTGTTTTTGGAAAATAACTCGTACAGAATCATTTGAAGGTTGCTTCCGTCATAATTCAATGGGTTAATCTCTTGTGGTTTGCGTAAAAATTTTCTTTCAGACGATTCAAATTTTGCAGGAGATTTCATATTTAACGGAATGAAATTGTGCGTAGGTGTGAAAATATACTCTGAGATTGAAACCATCATATTCATTATTACATTCCCATCTTTTCCTTTTAAATCAAAGATCCAAGGAACCCACATACTTGAAGAGAATAACAACTTATTTTCAAACAATTCTTTCCGCATACCTTTAATTTCCTTACTAATTTTTTGCCCTTTATACTCAAATCATTTTTTTTCCAGACAAGGTTTTTATAACCCCCATATCTAATAAACGGGTTTATAGTTCCTTCCTGATTTATATGTTTCAAAAAACTGAAGACATCAACAATATTACTTTTTCCGCTTCCGTTTGCTCCCACTAAAATATTGAAATCCGCAAGTTCTATTTTCGTATCCTTCAAACTCTTGAAATTCTGGATGTTTATTGATTTAAGTTTGAATTCCATCTTTATTTGGTCTATTTAGATCTTTATAAATACTGGTTTGAAAATCGTGCATTTTTGTGAAAATGTAAATTATGCATTTTTAATTAGATTTGATTTAAATAAAAGTCTACACCACAGCCTCCGCATAATCCTTGAGCATCAGGTAAACTCCTGCATACCCTGGGAGTTCTAAGGTCTCGTCTTTATCAAACGGGCCGTGGGTTTGATTCTTCATCTCGAAACTTTTGGTGTTTTTTGTTACCTTAACCTTTACCGGGTTATCGGGGAACGCCACGGCATCGTTTAACGGATCAAACCCCTTAACTTTCCAGCTAATTCTTCTGTCATCTTTTTATATTCCTCCGCTTTTTCAGTGTTGTTCATTTTCTGGTAAGATAGGGACATATTTTCATAAACTGTTTTAAGGTTGTGGAGTTCACCCGTTTTCTTATAAATTGCTACTGATTTTTCATAAAATTCAATCGCTTTGTTGAAATTCCTTAAGTTATGATAAACAGCACCTAAATTTGTATAACACCTAGATTCTCCTGCTTTGTCACCAATCTCTTTAGCAATTTTTAAAGATTTCTCATGAAACTCGATTGCTTTTTTGAAATCTCCTAAATCAGCATAAGCAGCACCTAAATTTCCATAACATTTAGATTCTCCTGCTTTGTCACCAATCTCTTTAAAAATTTTTAGAGATTTCTCATGAAACTCGATTGCTTTTTTAAACTCACCTAGACTATAATACGCTGCACCTAAATTTCCATAACATGCAGATTCTCCTGATTTATCACCAATCTCTTTAAAAATTTTTAGAGATTTCTCATGAAACTCGATTGCTTTTTTGAAATCCCCTAAATTACGATAAGCAGCACCTAAATTTGTATAGCATTTTGATTCTCTTGCCCTATCACCAATCTCTTTAAAAATTTTTAGAGATTTCTCATGAAACTCGATTGCTTTTTTGAAATCCCCTAAATCAGCATAAACATTACCTAAATCAGCATAACATTTAGATCCTCCCGCCCTATCGCCAATCTCTTTAGTGATTTCAAGACATTCATTAAAATATTCTAATGCCTTTTCATATTTACTTATTATACGATAAATTATTCCAATTTCAAGCAAAAGATCAACTTTTTGTTTTTTATCCTTTGCAATCCTTAAAAGATGCTCATTAATCCTTATCCTTCTCGTCAAGTCCTTTTTAGTTTTAAAAGAAATGTTAATTGGAAGAATTTCAAAAGCCGATGAGATATCTCCCCCCTTTGGTTCTTTGAATCTGTAGAAATTCCCCCTATACCTCCAGAAATCAGGTGCTTTCTTTATTATTTCCTGTAAGAATAACTCATTGCAGAAGATTATGCTTGGTATTGGATATTCATAAAAAAGTTCCCTGTAATTATTTAATGCATTCTCAACGTCGGAGTGCATACTTTCGGGCATAATCCAGATTAGAGCATCTTTTTCAGATTCTTTTTGTCTTAGTTTTTTTATTATTTCATCGCCCTCGCCCTCTTTAATATTAATTATATCGTAAGTAAATCTTTTTGCTAAAAAATTCAGAATTTTTCCTCTAAAGTAGGGGCTATTTACAGTGCAGATAATAATATTCCCGCGACCTTTAGAAACCCCAATCTCAATACTCAATGCATCTAAATCTTTTGAGATTTCTTCTATTTCAGAGATTTCTTCCATTTTTCTATCAACGGCAAAAGTATTGGATTTATGTCCTGCCATCTTTCTCCTTCTTTATTTTCATATTCTACAGCAGTCAAACTGAAAAGTAAATCCCTTGCAATTGAACTATCTTTTGTATCATCTTTTGCCTCTTTTTTATCATGAATTTCAATAAGTTTTGCTATATGTTCTTCTGTTAGTGTTCTTTCATATGTGGCTCTTAAATTACCCAGATTCTTTTCAATATTTTCCACTGTTATTTTATTATTTCCATTCCCATAAGCCTTAATTGCAGAATCTCTAATTAACAGAATGAATTCTGAAAGTTTTCCTGTTGATTCTATTGTGTATTCTAAAACATTGTCATCAATCAACCCCATCTCTCGATCTATCCTCTTATTAACGATATTTTTGAAGAAATCAACACCTGTTTTATCTGGAGAAGTCAAATTTTTATTCATCACAGGAGGCTGAGGCAGAACACAATCCTTGTCAAAACTATGTCTTACATTTTCAAAGTAAGGATTAAATGCAAGAGGAATAGGAAATGTATAGACAATTACACAATTTGGCTGAATGAGGAGTTGATAATTTTTATAAAAGAAATCTTCTGCTTGATCATATCTTGTTAATTTATCAAGATCATCTATCAGTATGACTAATCTCTTCTTTAATTTACTTTCAACTAAGATCACTAACTTATTAATTTTGCTTATAAGATCACTAATTTTTGTTCCAAGTTGCTCTCTTATATTATCTCGCGTTTCGCTTTCAGTATGTATTTTAGCAATTAAAACTTCGGGCAGTAAGGAAATACCGACGCCATATTTCCCTCGTTTATCCTTTTCTTTTATGTGCACTACATTTTTCATGAAATCCATAAACTCATCATTGAAACCTTTTGGAAATCTAACCCCATTAGTTTTTCCATGATCATATATTTTTAAAGCCATAGAAAGAAGAAAGTCATTAACATCAATATCATTTATATCAATAACATCTTTAACTGAATATTGAATTATAGAAAATTTACTATTGTCTAACATCAAAGGCAGTCTGTTAATCTCTGTGCTTTTACCACATCCTCTGTGTCCCATAAAAAGGTATTTTTCATATTTTTTGCTTTCCGAATTTTCAATTCTTATCTTTAGTTCCTCAATTATCTTTGATTTTATGGGTCTTTCAACATAGAATTGATCGAAATCCTTTCTTGTTACTAAAGGCGTTACTTTGAAATTATTGTAAACCCCTAAAAGATTTTTTGCCCTTGGCATTTTTATATTTTTTTAATATTAATTAGATTTTATTTTAAATAAAAGTTCGTATCCATAACAAAAATTTATCCAACAAACTCCGCATAATCCTTGAGCATCAAGTAAATCCCAGCATACCCCGGGAGTTCTAAGGTCTCGTCTTTATCATATGGGCCGTGGGTTTGATCCTTCATCTCGAAACTTTTGGTGTTTTTTGTTACCTTAACCTTTACCGGGTTGTCGGGGAACGCCACGGCATCGTTTAATGGATTAAACCCTTCAAGGTCTTTTGTTTTCATAGCAACAAGCCCGCTGGTTCCGTGTAAAGAGTTCGGGAGCCGTATCAGGCGGGAGGTGTCGATGGTGACCATCTTATCCGCGTCACCCGTTAGTTTTACCGCCATCCCCTCACCAATGCTTCTGATTGTTTTCTCCCTCACCCCTTCCACGCCCTCCAGCACGCCTTTTTTTAGCTGCCTGATGATGTTTTCTTTTTTCTCCATTATCTTCCCGGCCGTATTCTCACCCACCCCCTCTATCTCCTTAAGTTCCTTCACGCCCGCGCGTTTAACCAGCTTCACTATCCGCTCCCTCCACCTGCTGTCCAGACCCAGATCCAGCCCCGTGCCGGTAACATGATCGATAATCTCCCTCCTCTCATCCCTCCCGAGTTTCAATATCCCTGGAGTGGAAACGTGGATGTGGTAGCCCTTGCTCCCCGAGAAGTTCACTCTCAAATCCTTATCCTTAAACCCGAAATCGTCACTTAAAAATTCGAGCAGTTTCTGGGTTTCAAGTTTTTTTTTCCTTAAGATTCAATATCTTTATTTTATTGAATATTCTACGAAGATGAGAGACCTAGCGATAGTTTGCGATCAGATTAAGGATGATTTAGGTGAAAACAAAACCATCCTGCTTGTCTGCAGCTGCTCGATAGAATACAGGGGCAGGTCAAGGTCAACCATTGGCTTAGGACACAGGATTATCCTGATTAAACCTGATTCAACCCTACTTATCCACACTCCCACGGGATTTAAGCCAGTTAACTGGATGCCCTGCCCGAATGACATCACTGCTGAAATAGAGGATGGGAGAATCATACTTTATTCCCAGAGGACGAAGAAACCCTTTGAGGAGATGAGGATACTTGTGGGTGAGGTCGTGGACTATAACTCATACCCTGATTTAAGCGACAGGGAGAAAATTGAGGTAACACAAACAGAGAGGGACATGCAGGATTACTTGAAAGAGAACCCTGGTTTCATACACCCTGATTTCAGGTTGAAGACAACAGAATATAGGTCGCCTATGGGCTACTTTGATGTGTATGGGAAAATCGGGGATAGATATGCTGTGGTAGAGTTGAAGTCCGACCGCGCTGGGTTACCGGCGGCACTCCAGATAGTAAGATACAGGAACTGGCTGAGTGAAAACTTGAATCAGGAATCTATTGGAATATTGATTGCACCGAGCATAACACCGAATGCCATGGTTTTGTTGAGGAAGGAGGGGATAGAATTCAAGAAATTTGATATGAGCGGGATAAAACACAGGGTGGACAGGAGACAAACATTAGAAAAATGGATGTAGGGGATTTGAGTCTGGAGCCAGAGGTTATGGAGAAATTGAAGAAAAGAGGTTTTAGGACAGTCGAATCACTTGCCACTGCCTCAATACAGGAACTCGTGAGCGGGAAATATGGGATTACGATATATTCAAATAAAAGATCATCCTTCATTTTAAAGTGCCCTCAAAAATTTGTAGAATAGGAAGAAGCGGTTACCCGCTTCAACCCTTCTCATGAACCGTACATACGGATTTCCCGTATACGGCTCTCTCTGTTGTTGCCGCATTACACGGGATGAGATAAAATCAAACCTCATCGATTAACACCTCCATCTTTTCAGGCAATTGCCTGACTTCCTAGACGGCTAATGCCGTCAATGTATAAGATGTTGGAGTTAATTCCAACAGACCTAAGCCCCTTCACCTCTGCAAAGTTTTATCCTCCCATTAGTTACCTAAGTTCATAGGCTTTGCGTCATTGCTACTATGGGC
>MCBC01000108.1 GCA_001723855.1 Candidatus Altarchaeales archaeon WOR_SM1_86-2
TTTGTCCCAATTCGTTCATACATCCTTTCCATTGCCATATACCTCCTTTTTTAATTATACTTTCTGATTATGTTTTAAGTTGGGGGTCATATGGCACTATTTTAAATAAACAATGGCAATAAATAAACAATCAATTAAAAATCGGAGGTGTTTTTAATAGATGAAAATAGCACACATATCTGACATACATTACGGGCAAGTTGGATTTAATGAAGGAATGCTTTCCAGGTGCATTGATGAAGTAAATGATCTTGATCCTGACATGACCATAATAACCGGTGATCTGAGTATGGACGGTTTAAAAAAGGAACTTGAGAGGGTGTTTGAAAGGTTGAAAGAGATTAATACGGAAAAGATGGTTATTCCCGGAAACCATGACTCAAGGAATGTCGGCTACCTGGCCTTTGAGCGTCTTTTCGGGGAAAGATACTCAGAGAAGATTATTGATGACATCCAGATCATCTGCTGCGACAGCAGCGAGCCTGATCTGGACACTGGACAGATCGGCAGGGAAGGGCAGCGGTGGTTAAAGGAAAGGTTAGAGAAAGGTGACGCAAAATATAAGATTATCGCGTTGCATCATCACCTCATCCCGATTCCATTCACAGGAAGGGAAAGAAATGTGTTACATGATGCAGGAAGTGTTTTAAAATTGATTTATGATGCCGGGGTGAATCTTGTTTTGAACGGTCATAAGCACGTTCCCCATAACTGGGTAATGGAATCTTCTTCAGGGATTACAGTGTTCTGCACCGCAGGATCCGTGTCAAGCGACAAGTTAAAGGCAGATTACATTAATTGCTATAACATAATCGATGTATCTGAAGACAGGATTAAGATAGAATTGAAGAATGTTGGCAAAGAAAGCACTGTTGTTGTGGACAGAAAATTTTGATTGGTTTTTATAAACCGGAAAGGTAAAAATGGCCTGGTATCAGCTTGATGTAAAAGAGATATTCCAGAATCTTAAAACCTCGGAGGAGGGATTAACAGACAGGGAAGCAGAGGAACGTCTCACGCATTATGGCCTGAATAAACTTGTCAGGGAAGAGAAGATAAGCAAAATCCGCATACTTCTTAATCAATTCAAAAACCCGCTGATTTATATTCTTATTATCGCCGCAGTGGTAACATTCTTTATCCGCGAATACATAGACATGGGTGTAATTCTTGCGGTTGTTATTCTTAATGCGATTATCGGTTATGTCCAGGAGTTCAAGGCAGAGGAGAGTGCAAGAGCGCTCCGGAAAATGCTCGTGCCAAAGGCGAGGGTTATAAGAGACGACAGGGAGGAAGAGATAAACAGCGAAGAACTTGTCCCGGGGGATATTGTTTTACTTACATCGGGGTCCGTGGTGCCGGCAGATGTCCGTTTGTTCAAAACAGTTGAATTAAAGATTGAAGAAGCAATGCTCACGGGGGAGTCAATCCCTGCAGAAAAAATCACCTCGCATATAAAACAGGATAACTTAACCCCCGGCGACCAGAAGAACATGGCTTTTATGGGCACGATTGTTGTAAGCGGCAGGGGGAGGGGCGTTGTTGCAGAAACGGGGTCAAAGACAGTTCTCGGCAGCATCGCCAGGGAAGTTAAAGAGATAGGTTATGTAAAAACACCGCTTCAGGAAAAGTTTGACAGGTTTGCAAAGGTGATAGGAGTAATTGTTCTTGCAGCGTCTTTAGTGCTTTTTTTAATGGGCATGTTGATCGGGGAAAGCATAAAGGAGATGTTTATGACGGCGGTTGCTGCTGCTGTTGCAGCCATACCTGAAGGACTCCCCATAGTTGTGACGATAGCGATGGCTGTAGGCGTAGCAAGGATGGTGAGGAGAAATGCCATAATACGGAAACTTCCTGCCGTGGAAACTCTTGGTAGTACAACAGTTATATGCTCCGACAAAACGGGAACCCTGACTAAAAATGAGATGACTGTGAGGCTTATCTATGACGGACAACACACCTATGAGGTTACGGGAAGCGGGTATGAACCAAAAGGGGAGATGCTTCACGAAAAACTACCTGTCAGACCCAGGGAACTTGAGAATCTACAGCAGGTTCTGAGGATAGGGCTTCTCTGCAATGAATCCGATGTATATGAGGAGGACGGGCTTTATAGGGTTGAAGGAGACCCTACGGAGGGGGCCCTCATTGTTGCCGCTATGAAGGCGGGCCTCAATCCTGTTGAGGAAAGGGAAGATTACCTGCAGTTATCGATCCTGCCTTTTGAATCTGACAGGGGTTACATGGCAACCCTTCATAAACATAAAAATAAGAGGTTTATTTTCGTCAAGGGGTCCCCCGAGAAAGTGCTTGATATGTGCACCGAATGTATGATTGATGCAGAGCTAAAGGAAAAAAAGGTTATACGGGCAGCGGATACACTTGCAAAAGAGGGTTTAAGGGTTCTTGCCATGGGATATAAAGAAGTTCCCATGGATATGGAGGAAATCACCCACAAGGACGTGGAATCCGGGATAATCTATGCCGGTTTGCAGGGCATGATAGACCCGCCAAGAATTGAAGCCATAGAAGCTGTTGGGGGATGCAAAAGAGCAGGCATCAGGGTTATCATGATAACAGGCGACCATTCAGCAACCGCTGTTGCAATAGCAAAAAAACTGGGGATCGGCGGCGATGACCCCGGGGTGCTCAGGGGCAAAGAACTTGAATCAATGAGTGATGAAGAATTATTTGATAATGTAAAAGAAGTATCGGTGTATGCAAGGGTCTCGCCGGATCATAAATTAAGGATAGTCCGGAATCTAATGAAGCATGGGGAGGTGGTTGCTGTTACAGGTGACGGCGTTAACGATGCCCCAGCTCTTAAAGCGGCACACATAGGTATCGCGATGGGCAGGACAGGCACGGATGTGTCAAAGGAAACATCCGACATGATCCTCACGGACGATAATTTCGCAACCATTTTTTCAGCGGTTGAAGAGGGGAGAGTGATATACGACAACATAAGGAAGGTCACTTTCTTTCTTATCCCGACAGGTATCGCTGCCATATTATCCATTGTAATGACCATGATCATGGGGCTGCCGATTCCCTATGTGGCTGCGCAGCTTTTGTGGATAAACCTTGTTACCAACGGCTTGCAGGATGTAGCCCTTGCGTTTGAACCTAAAGAAAGGGATGTGGTCAACAGACCTCCCAGGAAGCCGAAAGAGGGCATAATGTCCCGGGTTTTGATAGAGAGAACAATCATCGTGGCTTTCTTAATCTCACTGGGGGTGGTCTATAACTTTGCCAGTGCATTAAATGGCGGAGCATCCATTGAGCAGGCGAGAACGGTTGCGGTCACAACCATGGTCTTTTTCCAGTTCTTCCAGGCATGGAACAGCCGCTCGGAGAAGCAGTCCGTTTTCTCTATAAATCCGGTAAGCAACCCGTTTTTATTTTACAGCATGATAGCCGCGTTTTTTGCCCACCTTGCTGTCCTTTATGTTCCTGCGTTTCAGTGGATATTCAGGACGGAGCCGCTTACGGCAATTGAGTGGATAAGGATATTAGCGGTTGCAGCGAGCGTTATAATTGTTGTTGAGATAGATAAATGGGTCAGAAGAAAGAGAAAATTAAATCTTTAGCGACCCTTTATTGTGC
This sequence comes from Candidatus Altarchaeales archaeon WOR_SM1_86-2, assembly GCA_001723855.1. The sequence continues at coordinate 3,607 of MCBC01000108.1, forward strand.
GTATGATGTCTGATGCTGTTAAAAATTCCCGCCCATACGGAAACCTGGTCTAATATATAATACTGGTAAAATAAGTAATAATACTATTTTATACATGTTTATTAATTTTTACTAAAAATCTAACATGGACTTGATTTACACGCTTGCCTTCCTGACAGCGTCGGCGGCAGTATTGATATATCTGTCCGGATGGTTTTCAGGCACCGAAACGGCACTAACCAACTTAAACATCGCCCAGATAGCCGAAATGAGGAGAAACAATGAAAAGAATGTGGAGTATATAATAAAATTAAAAAAAGAGATAGACAGGGCAATTGTAACAATACTTATAGGAAATAATATCGTTAATATCGTTTTATCGGCGCTTGCGGCATTGATTGCCAATTCGCTGTTTCACGCACTGGGCGTTTCAATAATGATCGGCGTTATCACATTTTTGATACTGGTTTTTGGCGAAATTACTCCAAAAGCCAATGCCATCGCAAACAGTAAAAAAATATCGCAGAAGAATGCAAAAGCAATTTATTATCTAATGCAGGTGTTAAATCCGATAATTACAGTGTTCATGGCAATTTCCACAGAGATTATAAGATTAACCGGCGGAAAAATAAGAGAAGAACACCCGCTTGTGTCTGATGAAAGCATTAAGGAGATGGCAACCCTGGGTGAAGAAGAAGGAGCCATAAAAAGCATTGAGAGGGATATTATCCATAAAGTGTTCGTTTTTGGCGATAGAAAAATCAGGGAGATCATGGTGCCAATGTCCGATGTGTTTTATCTTAAGAAGGACCATACAATACGGGATGCTAAAAAAATAATTGCACAGCGCGGTTTTACCAGGATCCCCGTTATTAATAAAAACGGGGAGGTAAATGGCATATTATACAGCAAGGATCTTCTTGGCAAAAAAGAAGCGCAGATAAAGTCGTTTATGAGAAAACCCTTTGTTGTATCCGCAAACAGCGACGTAACGGATATTTTTAATGCCATGAAACGGAAGAGAATCCATATGGCAGTCGTTAAAGACGAAGACGGGAAACATATAGGTATTGTCACGCTGGAGGACATACTAGAAGAACTTTTGGGGGAGATTCATGATGAGTACTTCGAGGTTAAATATAAAAAATAGTTAAATGAAATTCCCTGTTAAAGACACCCTGACGGAAGAAGAAGTTGAAAACGGACTTAGAAGCGTCATCAAAGATGGTTTAACCACTCAAACGATGGTGACGCTGACGGGGGGTGTCTTTCTGGTCGCATTTGCATTGAAGCTTGGAGCGTCTAACATTGTGATCGGACTTCTGGCTGCCATTCCCCCTTTAGCACACCTGATCCAGATTCCTGCGATTTATCTGGTTGAGAAATACCGGGTCAGGCGGGCAATTACCGTGTATGCAGCCGCCTTGAGTAGAATATTCTGGCTGTTAATTGCATTAATTCCATTTCTGTTCTCCATTGAAGCAGGCTTAATATTTCTAATTATAGCACTATTACTACATTCAGCTTTCGCTGCGGTTGGGGGATGCAGCTGGAATTCCTGGATGCACGACCTCGTGCCTCAACGCCGATTAGGTTCGTTTTTCTCTAAAAGGATGAGTTTCGCCATGGCATTGGCTATCCCTCTTAGTTTAGCTGCCGGAGTTTTCATTGACTACTGGGGGAAGTCATTTGTTGATTACGAGTTATACGGATTTTCAATTCTCTTTTTCCTTGGGTTCCTTGCGGGTATGCTCGGCGTTTACTTCATCTCAACTATACCTGAGCCGCGTATGGCACTATCGGAGAAAAAAACAGGATTTTTTAAGTTGATTTTACAGCCGTTTAAGGATTCCAATTTCAAACAGCTTATCATGTTTCTGGGCTCGTGGAATTTCGCCGTCAATTTAGCTGCTCCATTTTTTACGGTCTATATGCTTAAAAGACTGGAATTTGACATGTCGTTTATTATCGCTCTCCTTGTATTGAGTCAGATAATGAATCTCGCGTTTTTACGAATCTGGGGTAGATTTTCGGATCGTTTCAGCAACAAATCGGTGCTTGGCGTGAGCGGTCCTTTGTTCATGTTGTGTATTCTTGCATGGACTTTTACAACCCTGCCTGAGAAATACTTTTTAACCACTCCCTTGCTGATAGTAATACATATCTTCATGGGCATCTCCACGGCAGGAGTGTCTCTGGCTTCGGGAAATATAGGACTTAAACTTGCACCAAAGGGGCAGGCAACATCTTATCTTGCTGCTAATGGTCTAATTAATTCGCTGGCAGCGGGTACTGCACCTATTTTAGGAGGTATTTTTGCAGACTTCTTTGCAGAGCGTGAACTTTCCATGACGCTTAAATGGATAGATCCGGAAGGAGAACTGGTTATTCAAACATTGAACCTCCAGCAGTGGGATTTCTTCTTTTTCCTAGCATTCTTGATTGGATTGTATTCCATCCATCGCTTGGCTATGGTAAAAGAAGTGGGCGAGGTTGAAACAAAAATTGTCTTAAATGAACTTATTTCAGAGGCGAAAAGAGAGACGAGAAGTCTTTCCACTGTTAGCGGACTCCGGCAGATGGTTTACTTTCCGTTTTCACTTGTCACGCACCTGAAAAGGAGGAAAAAGTAAATCCATAAATGCATTTTTCAATGTAATTTCTCAACGGTCTGGTTTCTGAGGGTAGTTATAATAAAATAATTATAGTTTATAATTTTATTATGAGTTATATAAATATATTAATGCCCATATATAACTTATAACCTTTTTTTTAAAAAGTATAAACCTGTCATAGCATTACGATTTTTTGCCTAAAATTTTAGTGTTTTTATTTACAAATTGCATTAAAATATTTAGAAAAAATGGCGAAGAAAAAGAAGGAAGAAAAAGGGGAAATGGTCCCGAGGGAGTACTGGAGTCCGTCAAGCATGATGAGAGAACTGGACAGAATGTTTGATGATTTCCGGGGCGATTTCGAGGATATGTTCTGGGGCAGCGGCTTTGGCAGACCCTGGAGATTTCCAGGAATCAGAATGCCCGAGCTGGAGACAAAAGAGCCATTGGTTGATCTGGTTGATAAGGGAAATGAATTCCTGCTGACCGCAGAACTTCCGGGGATAGCAAAGGATAAGATAGATATTAATGTATCGGAGAACAGCGTTGAGATCAGGGCAGAGGAGAAAGTGGAGAAGGAAGAGAAGGAGGAAGGTTATGTCTGCAGGGAAAGGTCTTATCAGGGATTCTACAGGAAATTATCCCTTCCGGAAGAAGTTGCTGCGGATAAGGCAAACGCAGAGATGAAAAATGGCGTGCTCAAGGTTACAGTGCCAAAGAAAAAGCCAATTCCAAAACCCAAAGCGCGCAGGTTAGAAATTAAATAATTTTTTTCTTTTTTATTATACCAAATAAACTAAACTTCTTAAAAAAAACTTCTTACAAAAAGTAACAAAATAAAAAAATGCCAAAGTGTTGCAGGGAATGCTGGGATTATGAGGGATGTGAAAATAGGAACGGCTGTTGCGAAAAATGCCATTACTATGAAGAAGAAAATGATGAATGCGCCCACGAGGAGGAAGAATATTTTAGCGAGTATGAAGATGAACATGGTAGATATTATGATGAATATTATTAGAGAAAATTCAAAATAACAAAAAATTAAAATAAATTTAAAATGGCACAACAATACCCGATTTTGGTGCTCCCGGAGGGGGCACTTAGGACAAGGGGCAGGGATGCCCAAAGGAACAATATCATGGCAGCACGACAAGTTGCAGATGCTGTCAAGACGACTCTTGGACCGAGAGGAATGGATAAGATGCTGGTTGATTCCTTGGGGGATATCACCATAACGAATGACGGCGCAACCATAGTGGATGAGATGAATGTTGAGCACCCGGCAGCGAAGATGATGGTCGAGGTAGCAAAAACCCAGGACGACGAGGTCGGGGACGGCACCACAACCGCGGTGGTTCTGACAGGGGAATTGTTGAAAGGGGCGGAGTCACTGCTGGACCAGAATATACATCCCTCGGTGATCGCGAAGGGTTTCAGAATGGCTGCCCATAAATCCCATGAGATTTTGGATGAGATCGGGAAGGAAGTGGGCATGAAGGATGAAAAGTTGTTAAAGAAAATCGCAGAGACGGCAATGACGGGAAAAAGTGCCGAAGTTGCAAAGGAAGGATTAGCGGATTTGGCGGTAAATGCCGTTAGACAGGTAGCGGAGGACGAGAACGGAAAAGTCAGGGTGGATATGGACAATATAAAGGTTGAGAAAACCAAGGGCGGAAGTATTTCTGATTCGGAGTTGATCAGGGGGATAATAATTGACAAAGAAAGAGTGCATTCGGGAATGCCAAAGAAGGTTAAAAATGCAAAGATCGCTTTGGTTGACGCCGCAATTGAAGTTAAAAAAACAGAGACCGATGCAAAGATACAGATAAATGATCCGATGCAGATCCAGGCATTTCTTGATCAGGAAGAGCACATGATCAAAGAGATGGTGGAAAAGATCGCTAAGTCAGGAGCAAATGTTTTGCTGTGCCAGAAGGGTATTGATGATCTTGCACAGCATTACCTGGCAAAGAAAGGGATTTTCGCGATAAAAAGTGTGAAGAAGTCGGATATGCAGAAACTTGCAAAAGCAACCGGTGCAAGGATTGTGACAAGTTTGGATGATTTAAGCAAAAAAGATTTAGGCAGCGCGGAAGAGGTTGAAGAAGAAAAGATTTCAGGTGATGAGATGACCTTTGTGAGGGGATGTAAGGATCCGAAGGCGGTGAGCGTTCTCGTGAGGGGCGGGACAGAGCATGTTGTTGATGAAGTGGAGAGAGCCATGACCGATGGTCTGGGGGGTGTAGCTTCGGCTTTAGAAGTGGGTAAAATTGTAACGGGGGGCGGAGCTGTTGAGATCGAACTTGCCAGGAGGTTGAGGGATTATGCAAATGAGGTCGGCGGAAGAGAACAATTAGCAATAAATGTGTTTGCGGATGCGATAGAGGTTATACCAAGAACTCTGGCTGAGTCGGCGGGAATGGATGCCATCGATACGCTTGTTAAATTAAGGGCAGAACACGAGAAAGGAAACACGGACGCGGGAGTGGATGTTCTGGGTGCAAAAGTTAAAGATATGGGAAAAGACGGGGTCATTGAGCCGTTAAAGATCAAGACCCAGGCGATCAAATCGGCATCCGAGGCGGCAGAGATGCTGTTGCGCATAGACGATATTATCGCGGCATCCAAGAGGGAAACGCCTCGTATGCCGCCTGGCGGCGGGGGAATGGAAGACATGTATTAAACTAATTTTTTAAAGAGCAAATTAAAATCTGAAAATGCGCACTGTATCTGTAGAGGACATATACCCAATACTTAAGGAGAGGAAAAAGGATGCTGAGAAGGGCGATCATGGAAGGTTGATGATCGTAGGCGGCTCCTACAGGTGCATTAACGCTCCCGTTCTCACGGGAATTGCCGCTTACAGAGCGGGAGTTGATGCGGCAACTATATGCACCCCAAGAAGGGTTGCTCCAATAATCCAAACCCTTTCTTTGGATGTCAGAATAAGAGAATTAATGTCCGATTCATTTATAACCCCCAGGGATGTGCCTTTGTTAATTGAAGAGGTAAATAAACATAATTCGGTAATTATCGGTCCGGGCGGTGGAGGAAGTGCAGACACAAAGAAGGCATACAGGCGGTTTATAGGTAATGTTAAAAAGAGCATTGCCATAGATGCATCAGGTATATCATCTCTAAAGAAAAATATCAATAAAATCAATGGAAGAAAAATAGTTCTGACGCCCAACATTAAAGAGTTCAGGAAACTGACAGGTAAAAAAATTGAAAGTTTTGAGGAAGCATGCGACGAGGTCAAGAAATTCTGTAAGGAACACAGGACAGTGGTTGTTTTAAAGGGTGAAAAAGACATAATTTCAGACGGCAATAAATTGTTTGTGAATGAAACAGGCAACCCCGGTATGAGCTGCGCGGGCACAGGTGATGTTTTTGTCGGGGTGCTGGGTGCATTTATGGCAAGAAAAATAGGCAGATTTGATGCTGCAACAGCAACGGCGTTTATTGTCGGAAGGGCAGCAGATGATCTGTACGAGAGGTATGGTTACGGATACACGGCATCTGATCTGGCATTAGAGATAGCGTTCACGATAAAAAATATACCCACAAAATAAGAAAAAATGCCAAAGTGTTGTGAGAGATGCCGGGATTATGAGGGATGTGAAAACAGGAATGGCTGCTGTGAAAAATGCCATTACTATGATGAAGAAAACGACGAATGCACCTACGAGGAGGAGGAATATTTTGATGAGTATGAAGATGAAGAGGAGCATGAAGATGAATACGACAGATACTGTGATGAATATTAGGGAGCAATGAAACTCACGGAATGTTCCGGTTCATACACAGCCGAGGTGTTTATACGAACAAAGCGTAAGAGATAAGGATGAAAGAAGAAGCATCAAAGGGCAAACCACAACAAAATTGAGTAAGAGCGTCAAGAGCAATGGAATCACCAGGACATGTCCCGAACTTGGAAGAGCATGTGCATTCCGATTGGCTGCGCCGGATATTTAGTTCAAAATAACTATTTATTAAATAATCCAATACATGGCATCATATAAAATAAATGAAACAAAAAAACACCGAACTTGAACCCCCGCCGGATAGCAGACAACCGGTTTATGAAAGGTTGAAACAATTGGGTGCTGATCTTGAAGAAATCACCAGGGTAAAAAGAAAGTACCCGATGAAGATATCCCCCTACTACCTTGGGCTAATACAGGCCAAGGATGACCCGATATGGAAACAATGTGTCCCGCACAAGGAGGAACTTGAGGACACTTTTAATGTTGAAGACCCCTTAAAAGAGGAAGAATACACACCAGTTCCCTATCTCGTCCATAAATACCCTGACCGGGTTCTACTTCTAATAAGCAGTAAATGCGCGGTGTACTGCCGATTCTGCACGCGAAAGCGTAAAGTAGGGAGGATACAGCAAATACCGATGGAAGACATTTTCCGCGCAATAGAATACATAAAAGAGCACAAGGAAGTCAGGGATATCATAGTTTCGGGAGGAGACCCGCTCATGAGAAGCGACAGTGAAATTGAAACAATTCTTAAGCGCCTGCGAGAAATACCCCACCTTCAGGTAATCCGCATCGGAACGAGAATGCCGTGCGTAAAGCCGTCGCGGGTAACCCCCAGGCTTGCAAACATGCTTAAGAAATACCACCCACTGTATGTTAACATTCACTTTAACCACCCAAGAGAAATAACAGGGGAGTCAAAAAAGGCATGCGAGATACTTGCAAACGCAGGAATTCCGCTCGGAAGCCAGACCGTTTTGTTAAGGGGCGTGAACGACTCGCCAGAGTTAATGAAGGAACTCGTAATAAAACTGCTCAAGATGAGGGTTAAGCCGTACTACATATACCAGTGCGATCTCGTAAAAGGCGTTGATCATTTCAGGACACCCGTTGAAACGGGAATTGACATCATGAAGCACATACAGGGATTCACTTCGGGTTTAAGCCTGCCACATTTCGTTATAGACGGTCCCGGCGGGAAGGTACCGATATCCCCGCAGTATGTAAAAGACATAACCCCCGACCAGATTATCGTGACAAACTACCTCGGCAACATGTACAAGTATCCGGGCGTCAGAACCGAAACAAATAAACAGCTGTTTAACAAAAAAGTCTCGCATGTGGGCATAGCATTCAACCTCAAAAAAGACGCATCAAAAGGCGAGCGTTTTGACAAGTATGCAGAGTTTGATGACATAGAAACCATTGGTGCCATCACTAAGGCAATTGAAGCTGCTGGCTACGAGACAGTGCTTCTTGAAGCAGACCAGGACTTTTTCAATCGTGTGAAAACAAGCAATGTCGATTTCGTTTTTAATATAGCGGAAGGTATAAGCGGGGAGTCAAGGGAATCCCATGTGCCTGCTGTGCTTGAAATGCTTAACATTCCTTACTCCGGCTCTGGGGTTCTGACGCAGGCGATCACGCTTAACAAGAGCAGGAAAAAAGAGATATTAAATTACTATGGCATCCCGACGCCGAAGTTCCAGCTTTTCAGGAGCGCCCACCAGAAGATGGACCCTGAACTTAAATTCCCGCTTATTGTGAAACCCGATGCTGAAGGGTCAAGTGTGGGGATAACAAACAAGTCCCTTGTGTGTGACCTCCCGTCACTGAAGAAACAGGTCAGCCATGTAATAAAAACCTACTCGCAGAATGCCCTTGTCGAGGAATACTGCAACGGCAGGGAGTTTACAGTGGGGCTTCTCGGCAACAACGGTAAACTGCGGGTGCTTCCAATCGTTGAAATAAACTTTGAGCATCTTCCGGATAACCTGCATAAATTTGAGTCTTATGAGTCCAAGTGGATTTACGACAACCCGAAAAACCCGCATGATCCGCTTGTATGCCCCGCGATCCTGAAACCTAAGCTAAGAGCCCAGCTGGAGAAACTTGCCCGCACTACATTTTCAAAACTCGGGTGTGTTGACCTCTGCAGGATTGACATGAGACTGGACTCTAAAGGAATTCCGAATGTAATCGATGTTAATGCAATACCCGGGCTTATGCCTGACCCGAGAAGCAATTCACGCTTCACGCGGGCGTGCTATGCCGCAGGTATGACCTACGATCAGATGATTCTTGAGATACTTAACGCCGCATTAATCAGGTACAATCTTCTTATGCCATCCTCTAAAAAACAATGAAAATAGGAATTCTTTATAATCTGGTGGACCGCATAGAACGCGGTTTTGAAATTGATGCGTTGTCCGATAATGAAATCGTGGAAACCGTTGGATATATACAAAAAGTTCTTGAGAAAAAGCATGAGGCAGTCCCGGTCCGCATCAGAAGAGAACTTCTCCCGATGCTTACGCAAGATAGTTTTGATTTTGTTTTTAACCTGTGTGAAGGAATCGAAGGGGATGTGAAGGGGGAAGCATTGATTCCTGCACTTCTTGATGTAATTAAAATTCCTTATACTGGGGCGGACTCTTTAACTCTTGGATTATGCCTTGATAAAATAAAAGTAAAACAGCTGCTTATCGCGAATAATATTCCTACCCCAGATTACCAGATGTTTCATAACTCATCGGAAAAATTAAACCGAAAATTAAGATTCCCCCTCATCGTAAAGCCCGCTAACGAGGATGCGAGCGTCGGCATTACGGTTGATTCTGTTGTAAACAATGAGACGGATTTGTTCAGGGGAATTGAATTTATACTCAAAAATTACCACCAGCCGGCTCTTGTTGAAGAATACATTGACGGCAGGGAACTGAATGTTGCTATATTGGGCAACGGGAACTCTACTGAAGTGCTGCCTTTTTCAGAAATCATATACAATTTCAATGAAAATTTCCCGAAAATACTGACCTATGATGCAAAATGGATTGCGGATTCTGAAATGTTCAAAAAAACTACAGGGGTATGCCCTCCGCCCGTAAAACTTACCCGGGAAGTTGAAGAGCATATAAAAAAGCTTGCTGTTTCAGCATATAACATTACGGGATGCAGGGATTATGCAAGGGTGGATTTTCGTTTGAAGGGCAATATACCTTATGTTCTTGAAGTTAATCCCAATCCCGCAATCAATGTGGAAAGAGACAGCGGTTTTGTGAGAAGCGCGAGAGTAAGCGGTTTATCTTACGACGAACTCATTTACAGGATACTATCTCTGGCGATGGAAAGATACAAGATGAAGGCAGATTCTTCAGGTGAAAAAATTGATGACGCATACACAACCAACAATCTTATTGCAGTTGATGTCAAATTGAAACATATAGATATTTTGATGGAATGGTTCAATAACCCGGAAATATCTAAATATATGGATATGCCAGATGAAACCTATTCAAGGGAGAAACTCATTGAGGGGTTTTTCGTAGCGAACCGGGATAAAAATTTTATTATAATTGAAAAAGAAAGCAATAAGGAGATTGGCTATTGCTCAATTTACGGCATAAACCGTTCAAATCAAAGTGCGGAATTTTCATATCTCATAGGCGAAAAACAATTCCAGGGGAAGGGTTATGGGAGGGAGATAGTTGAACTTTTACTGCATATGGGATTTCACAAAATGGGACTTAACAGCATCACGGCTATCGTGACCCAGCAAAACACCAGATCTGTAAGGGTGTTTGAAAAGATGGGTTTTCGCAAAGTCGGGATAAGGCGAGAGTACCATTTTATAAATGAAGAAAGACTTGATGAAATCCTTTTTGAAATAATCAAAAAGGATTATATAAAAAATAATTTAACATGAAAGCTTTAATAATTGCGGCTGGAAAAGGAAGCAGGTTGAATGATCTAACTATGGATAAACCCAAGGCATTAGCTCAACTTTTGGGTTTAACTTTAATTGAAAGGATAATCTTGACCGCAAAACAAGCATGTATTGATGATTTTATCATAGTCACGGGATTTCGCGGTGGAAAGATAAAAGAGAAATTAGGTGACGGAGAAAGGTATGGGGTGAAAATAACTTATATTGAAAATAATGACTGGAAGAAAGGAAACGGCGTCTCTGTTTTAAGTGCCAAGGAATTGTTGGATGAGCCGTTTATTTTGTTAATGTCGGACCACATCTTTGAGCATAGAATACTGGAAGATTTAAGGGAAACAAAATTTGAAGGCGATGAGTGCTTTCTGTGTGTTGATAAGGCACCTGCACAGTATATTGATATGGAGGATGCGACCAAGGTTAAGATAGAAAATGACAGAATAATTGATATTGGCAAGGAACTGAAGGAATATGATGCTGTTGACTGCGGTATATTCCTATTGTCCCCAATTGTTTTTGAAGCGCTTAAGGGGAGCATTAAGGAAGGTGATGAAACATTATCCGGCGGGATAAGAACTCTTGCAGGGAGGGGTAAAATGAAGCCCTTTGATATTAAAGACGGTTTCTGGATTGATATTGACACGAAAGTTAACTATGGAAATGCTGAAAAGATTTTATGCAAACGACTAGTAAAGCAGTCTGACGGCCCCGTATCCCGGTTGTTGAATAGAACTGTATCGATACGCATATCCAAACCTCTGTTAAAGACCAAAATAACCCCTGATACTATTTCAATTATAAGTTTCGGGATCGCCGTATTATCTGCCCTCTTTTTTTCTCTGGGTAATTATTCAAGTGTTATTATCGGCGGTCTGCTGGCCCAATTTTCATCAATAGTTGACGGCTGCGACGGTGAAGTTGCGCGGCTGAAGTTTCAACAAACGGATTACGGGGGCTGGTTTGACGCGGTTCTTGACAGGTACGCTGATGCATTAATCATCCTCGGAATGACATACGGCTGCTGGCGTCTGAACCAAGATATCGAAATATGGCTCATCGGTTTTATTGCACTTGTCGGCAGTTTTATGAACAGTTACACTGCAGACAGGTACGATGCTGCCTTCAGAAAGAAAATCAAAACAACGGGATTTAGAATAAGGATTGGAAGGGATGTGAGATTATTCCTGATCATGACGGGGGCATTATTTAATCAGGTCTTTTATACTTTAATAATTATAGGAATATTAACAAATATTGAATCAATAAGGAGATTAATTTGTTTGAAGGAGAAACATCCAATAATTGGAGCAAATTAGAAAAACCCATACAAAGATGAAAAAACAGGATTTTTTGCAAAGGAAAATTCAGCATATTGATATAAAGAGTTTTAATTCCACCCCAATGGTTGAGCAGTTTGAAAACATGTCTTTCCAGGCAAGAAATCTCGCGAGAGCGGCAAAGATATATGATAAGATGCTTTCCGATAAAGAATGCACGATTATATTGTGTCTTGCAGGTTCTTTATTTAGCGCGGGCTTGAAGAAAGTGGTTTATGATCTGGTGGATAATAACATGGTTGACGTTATTGTTTCAACAGGAGCAATAATGGTTGACCAGGATTTCTTTGAAGCCCTTGGATTTAAACATTATTCTGGCACACCCTTTGTTGACGATAACGAATTAATGGAAATGCGAATAGACAGAATATATGACACATTTATTGATGAAAATGAGTTGAGGATATGCGATATGACTATTGCAGAGATCGCAGATGACCTTACACCAGGAGCGTATTCTTCAAGGGAATTCATAAGTTTTATGGGCGAATATTTAGATAAAAATAATAAAGGAAAAGGCTCTGTTGTCTGGAAAGCGTATAAAAAAGGAGTCCCCCTCTTTGCCCCCGCATTTTCCGACTGCTGTGCTGGTTTTGGTCTGGTTTATCACCAGTGGAAAAGAAAAGACAAACCAAATGCCTCTATTGACTCCGTAAAGGATTTCCTGGAACTAACAAAAATAAAGATTGCTTCAAAAGAAACCGGATTATTTATAGTTGGAGGAGGTGTTCCGAAAAACTTTGCACAGGATGTAACCATAGCTGCCGATATTATCGGAAAGGAAGTCAGTATGCATAAATACGCTGTACAGATCACGGTGGCTGATGAAAGGGATGGTGCTTTATCGGGTTCAACTTTAAAGGAAGCCCATTCATGGGGCAAAGTGGATGAAGAGTTTGAGCAAATGGTATTTTCGGAGGCGACTATCGCATTTCCATTGATCGCCGGTTACGCGTACTACAAAGGCAACTGGAAAAATCGCGGTCAAAAAAATTTCAATAACTTACTTAATAAAAACGAAAAATGAACAGCATGGTACCAAAAAAGGTATTCCTCACAAGAGGAGCGGGGGTACATAAAGACAGATTGGCATCTTTTGAGCTGGCGTTAAGAAACGCCGGGATAGAGAGGTATAATATTGTTTATGTCTCAAGTATTTTCCCGCCCAATTGCAAAATAATAAGCAGGGAAAGAGGGTTGGGATACTTAAAGCCAGGGCAGATCATCTACTGTGTTATGGCAAGAAATGAAACAAATGAGCTAAACAGGCTTATATCTGCTGCTATCGGTTTGGCGGTTCCCAATGACAAAGATCAATACGGCTATTTGTCGGAACATCATGCTTTTGGAGAAAAAGCCAAAGTATCTGGCAATTATGCCGAAGATTTAGCAGCCACAATGCTTGCCACAACCTTTGGTATCCCCTTTGATCCGGATCAGGCATGGGATGAGAGAAAACAGGTTTACAAAGCAAGCGGGCATATATTTAGAACGAGGAACATATGTCAATCCGCTGAGGGCAATAAAGACGGCCTATGGACTACTGCGATTGCAGTGGCCGTTTTCATTATGGATTAATAAAAAAACCAAAGTGTTGTGAGAGATGCCGGGATTATGAGGGATGTGAAAACAGGAATGTCTGCTGCGAAAAATGCCATTAATATGATGAAGAAAACGACGAATGCACCTGCGAGGAAGAGGAATATTTTGATGAGTATGAAGATGAAGATGAATACGACAGATAATTAGAGAAAAGTTTTTATTTATATTTTTAAATTACTTAATAATATAATAATAATGAGAACCACTAGTGAGATACTATGGTTTGATGCAGAAATATGAGGCAAAACCTGGTGTGATTCTACACCAACACCTAATAAACTTTTAAAAAAAGTTTAATCAAAATTCCCAGTGTGCAAACATTATAATTAATCCGCCAACAACTCCAGTTGATCCTGCTGGCGGCTACTGCTCTTGGGGTTCGATTAAGCCATGTGAGTCCAGGAATCTTTGATTCCTGGCGAACGACTCAGTAACACGTGGATAACCTGCCCTTAGGAAGAGTATAACCTCGGGAAACTGAGGACAATCCTCTATAGGTGAGAAGTTCTGGAATGACTCTCACTCAAAGCTTCGGCGCCTAAGGATGGGTCTGCGGTGGATTAGGCTGATGGCGGGGTAACGGCCCACCATACCTATAATCCATACCGGCTATGGGAGTAGGAGCCGGGAGATGAGTACTGAGACACGGACTCAGGCCCTACGGGGCGCATCAGGCGCGAAACCTTTGCAATGCACGCAAGTGTGACAAGGGAACCCTGAGTGTCTTCTCTTTGAGGGGACTTTTATGATGTGCAAAAAGCATCATGAATAAGGGCTGGGTAAGACCCGTGCCAGCCGCCGCGGTAACACGGGCAGCCCAAGTGGTAGCCATGTTTATTGGGCTTAAAGCGTTCGTAGCCGGTCTGGTAAGTCCTCCGTGAAATCCTGTCGCTTAACGATAGGAATTGCAGAGGATACTACCTGACTTGGAGCCGGGATGCGTCAGAGGTATTCCTTGGGTAGGGGCGAAATCCGTTGATCCCTGGAGGACCACCAACGGCGAAGGCATCTGACTTGAACGGGCTCGACGGTGAGGAACGAAAGCTAGGGGAGCAAACCGGATCAGATACCCGGGTAGTCCTAGCCGTAAACGATGCGGACTGTATGTTGCTAAAGCTTTATGTTTTAGCAGTGTCGAAGGGAAACCGTTAAGTCCGCCGCCTGGGAAGTACGGTCGCAAGGCTGAAACTTAAAGGAATTGGCGGGGGATCACCACAAGGGGTGGAGTCTGCGGTTCAATTGGATACAACACCGGGAAACTTACCAGGGACGACGGCAGGATGAAGGTCAGGCTGAAGGTCTTACCGAACGAGCCGAGAGGTAGTGCATGGCCATCGACAGCTCGTACCGTGAGGCGTGCGGTTAAGTCCGCTAACGAGCAAGACCCGTGCCTTTATTTGCCACCCTTTTCTTTTGAAGAGGAGCACTATAAAGGGACCGCTGGCGATAAGTCAGAGGAAGGTGCGGGCGACGGTAGGTCTGTATGCTCCGAATTTCCTGGGCTACACGTGGACTACAATGGCACAAACAGCGGGATGCAACTCCGAGAGGAGAAGCCAATCTCTTAAATTGTGTCTTAGTTCGGATTGAGCCTTGAAACTCGGGCTCATGAAGTTGAAATCCCTAGTAATCGCTCTTTATTAGAGAGCGGTGAATATGTCCCCGATCCTTGCACACACCGCCTGTCAAACCAATCGAGTGGACTTAGGTCGAGGCTCTCTCATCTGGGAAGGTCAAGATCTAGGCTTGCAAGAGGGGTTAAGTCATAACAAGGTAGCCGTAGGGGAATCTGCGGCTGGATCACCTCCATGAAAATAAGGGTCACACCAGGTGCTATATCATATTTCTATCATATTTCTTCATCTTTTTCCACTTCTGTTTTTTTTTGTAATTACAGACTGTATGTTTTTTCTGTTTAAATACTCTGCTACGGGTGCTATTGAGCGTAGCGAAATAGCACTTGATGGTCAACCGTCGCAGAATTTGCAAAGCAAATTCTGGAACACAAAATTTGAATAAATTTTGCTGTTTCTGAAGGTTGTCTTTTATTTTTATGATCTTAATCAATGAAAAAATGAAAACAAGAAAAATTCTGACATTAGTTATGGTTTTATTGAGCGCGTCTGCTCTTGCTCACGGGGCGGCGGATGTTTATGTGGACAATGAAAACAATGCGGCGATTAAGGAAGTTGATACCGGGTATGATTATGGTATGAAGGACATAGATGTACTTTTAGCACTTGATCTGGTAGATGGGTTGGGGATCATAAACGGGCATATAACCCACGGGGATCTGGGTCCGGGCGATACGGGAAGTTTTTACATGGACGTTGAAGGGGATAAGGCAGAAGCTGTCGGGAGTTTTGACATAGACCCCTCTTCATTAGATGATTTTCAGGAAATAGGGGGGTATTTGAAATGGCTGGAGGATTCTAAAGATTCTGTTGCAGAGGGTAATTTAACGCTTAAAATAGAAAAAGATTATCCCGGAGAAGCGGCAATCTCGTCGCTCACGGTAAAAGGTGAATTTAATACAACCGGCACGACCATGTCAACCTCGGGAACATTAACGGTGAGGGGTGAGGCAGTTGAGGAGGTGCCGATAAATGAAATAAGGATTAGAATAACAGAAGCGGGGGATGAAAAAATAGAAACAAAGATAGATATACACCTGGATGTCCCAAATACATGGGAGTCGAAAAGTTTGATAGAGATGATGGAGGAAGCAAAAACAAGCCCCGATATGATGGAGATGATGATATCGCAGCAGATCGGCATGGTTGGGATTGCGGCATCTGATGTATCCGTGGATAATGTGGCTGTGACGGACGAGTACGGCATGATGGATGTTTCAATAACAATAGATGGGCTGCGGCAGAGTATAAGAACCATCGCCACCTATGAACTGGCAAATATGGGGTCCATGGGTTATATGGGGGGGGACTCCACAATGGATACGAAAAAGATGCTTGATAATCTCGATCTTATGCTGGAGCTCAGGGTCGATGAATTTGAGATAAGCATGGAAAGGGAGGGGGACAGATTGACGGCAGACTGGAATATGAAGTTCCTGAACACGGATAAAGCGGCGATCGGTTACCTTGGCTTGTATATCGAGATGATGGGCACATACGAGGACATGTTCGATTATAGTGATTATGGCTATGATGAAATGGTCGTTGAGCCAGTGGAAATCGGGGATTACTTATTTATAATAGCCCCCTATGGTGTGGATGTGGGAGAAGATATCGAGTTGGAGGTAACCGACATTTATGACGGGGGGGTTGAAGGTGTAAACGTCATCGCGGTTATGCCGGACGGGGATGTAAATGAATATGTAACGGATGATAACGGAGCCGTAATAATCCCGGCTCTGAATGAATCCGGAATGCTCCTGATAGGGGCTGTGAAGGACGGCTACAGCCCGGATACGGGTTGGGTGGATGTCGGGTATGTGGATTACGGGAATCTCAGCGGATTGGAAGTTATCGTGCCGTGGGAGGTTAGCAAATGGGACGCTGTCGAGGTAAGGATTCTTGATGCGGACCGCAATCCTGTATTCAATGCATCCGTTGTCGCGTTATCTGCCGAAGGCGGATACGAAACTTATATGACCGACGACAACGGTGCGGTGAAATTTGTTGTAACCCAATCCGGAACGATCTATCTGCTGGCTGCCAAGAAGGGTTATTCCCCGGGTGAAGAAAGTATAAGCATTGACAGCTACGAACCCGTGCCGCCTGCCAGACCGGAACCTGCGATGGCATCATTCGGGGGGTTCATGAAAGTATATTTTAGAATGTTGGAGGGTATGATGGAGGACAGGAAACGGCTCATAGAAATAATGGCCGAGACGGATCTTTCAACCCGCACGGAGTTTGATCTGGACTATAAAGAAAATTCCGGCGGGTATGATCTCGGTGCATCATTTACATACGCCGCCGTAAAGAACTACCCGGAATATTATCAAAGAGCAAAGGACGAAGAGCTTCTCCAGTATGACAGCGGCAGAGCATACTTGAGCGTTGAGACAGAGGACGGGAGGCTGAAAGGGGAGGGTTATACGGAGGTTGTTCTTTCGCCAGGATACAGTGCCAGGATGAACGATAGATTGATGGATGCTGCGGCTGACGGCGAAAAAGAAATGTCCGATATGCTTAAAGATCTTGAGTTTCACGATGCGAAATTTGCACTAACGGTAAAGAACGGGCACATTGACATGAAAGGCTACTTTGACACATCCGACCTCTCCAGGATAACAAACTATATGTTGAAGGGGATATACCCCGGGTTTGAAGGATCCCTGACCGATTTGGAGGTAAGTGCTTCAGGTGCAGATGAATATACAACTGAAATGAACATTTACTGTAAGGATTTTATGGCAGGGAAATCCGGGGATGAGATAAAAGAACTTGATATTGTCGGTTACGGTGCTGAAGTCCATATGGGTGCGTCAAGCAGCGATACGACCCGTGCCGGGGGGGCTGGCATAGACAGGACATTGATTTTGATTATAGCTGCCGCGGTTATAGGGGTGGCGATAATATGCCTTTTGTTTCTGAAGAGAAGTAAATGATCTGTTATTCCTTTTATTTTAATTTTTTAAAATAATTAATCTATAAAATGGGGATTAAAGACATTGAGATTTTGGATAAGCGGCAGAATCCGCTGCTTAACCGTGAAGAGATAGACTTCAGGATAGTATATGAAGGTCCGACTCCTAGGAGAAATGAGGTTCGAGATGCACTGATTGCAAACCTTAAACTCAAACCGGAGTTGACGATTTTAGACGGCGTGAAAACAAGATTCGGGTCCAATGCGGCGACCGGTTATGTCAAGGTCTATAAGGACAGGGATTCCATGGGGGTTGAGCAGGCCCATAAGATAAAGAAGAATTTTCCGGCGGAGAAAAAGAAAGAGGTGAAAGAAGCAGATGAGGAGAAAAAAGAGGCGGTAGAAGAGAAAAAGGAAGTCAAGGAAAAGGAGGGTGAGAAAGAAGCAGAGGAGAAACCGGTGGAGAAAAAAGAGGCGGTAGAAGAGAAAAAGGAAGTCAAGGAAAAGGAGGGTGAGAAAGAAGCAGAGGAAAAACCAGGGGAGAAAAAAGAGGAAAAAAATGAGGTGGCAGGAGAGGATAAAAAAGAAATTGCAGAAGAAAAAGTGGGGGAAAAACCCGGGAAGGAAGAGGATGTTGGAAAGAGAAGAAAAAACCCCTGTGAAAGAAGAAAAAACCAGAAAGGAGGTGAAAAAAGATGAGTGAGAAATGGAAATCCTATAAGATTGAGGGAGATAAGATTGAGCGGGCAAACAAGTTTTGCCCCAAGTGCGGCGCAGGGGTGTTTATGGGACATCACGAAAACAGGTATTCATGCGGGAAATGCGGGTATACCGAGTTTAGAAAAAAAGCAGATAAAAAAGTATGATTCACGGAATCATTCGGACTATTCGAGAGCTCACGGGGACTGCATAAAAAAAAACGCGGCATATTCTTCGGCATATCCTGTCCTGTCTGCCGACCCTATCCTTTCGGGATATTCATTCTCTTTATTTGTTTTTATTCTAATATTAAAAATAAACAATAAAAATTTAGTGCAAAAAGCACTAAATTAAAAATCAATGAATTAAAATGGAAACAATAACTGCGGAAGTTACTCTGCCAAGAAGTGTTTTTACTCTATTTAAAACAAGGAGGAAGGAGTTAAGCCATCTGATAAAAAAATCATTTGTTTTAGAGCAGTACAGGGAGGGCAAAGTATCCATAGGAAAAGCAGCAGAATTATTGGACATAACAAAATGGGAGATGTTTGGTCTGCTGAAAGATCATAAAATACCTGTAAATTATGATGTTGAGGAGTTTGAAAAGGATATTGAAACATTAAAAAAACTAAACTTGCTGAGATGATCGTTGTAAGTAATTCATCGCCCCTCATATTTCTTTCTGCAACGGGGTTTTTAGACCTTCTAAAAGAGGAATCGGAGAGGTAATAATTCCTAAAAAGGTTTATGAAGAGATCGTTGTGGAAGGAAAAGGTAAAGATGGTTCAGAGGATATTAAAAATGCTGAATGGATAAAGGTAAAGGATGTGGGGGATGAATTCGTAAGGGAAGTTTTAGTTTTTGGTCTGGATGATGGGGAAACAGAGGCTATTGCATTGGCAACTGAGATTAAGGCGGATTTGATTTTGATGGATGATCTGGCTGGAAGAATATCTTCTGAAGCGTATGGTTTGAATGTTTTGGGTACAGTTGGTTTTCTCTACAGAGAGTACAAGGTCGGAAAAATAGATGATTTTGATTCTGCACTAAACAAACTAAGGGATGCAGGATTCTGGATAAGCGATGAGTTATATAAGTTCTACAGAGAAAGGGACAGGTAAATTTACCAACCCTATCCTTTATGGATATTCATTTTTTGTTATTATTGGAATAAAGATAAATAAAAATTAAGGGGTTTGCTTGGGAGGAGGGTGCTGGGGCAACGCTACGGAGTGGCTTTGGTGGTGCTATTGCCAATATCAAGTTTGGTTTTGAAGTTGTAGTGTGCGGTCGATTTTATGTATCTTAGGATTCAACGCGTTCAATATGTGAAATGGATCAATATAAACTTTCTAAATATTCAATTGCTTTTTCCATATCCTCCATAGTGGATTTATTTTTTTCTTTTTGCAATGACTTTTTGATGTGTGGAATAACTTTTTTATCACCTAAATTACCTAATGCTCTTGTAGCACATCTCCTAACAACGGCATCCTCATCCTCTAAATTTTTAATCAATACTTTCTTGGCTCTTTGCCATTTTATTTCACCTAATGCCCAACTGGCAGCACCTCTAAGTCTTGAGTCAGGATGTTCGGCATAATTAATAAGAATTTCAGCACCATAATTGGAGCCTATCTCCCCAAGCGCATCAATCAATTTAAGTTTGATATCAAGGTCTTCATATCTCCTTAAAAGTTCCAATAAAAGTGGAACACTTGCGGCAACCATACCTTTACCCAGCACTCGATGAACCAAAAGATAAGATATTTTTATGTTTTCTTGGAATCGTGTGTCAAGATAATCCAATATTTCATATAGATACTCTGGATCAGTGAGCTCATCGACCAACCTAAGTTCTTCACCTACAGAGTCAAACTTTGATTGATCAACATTTTTAATTTCTTCAATGATCTCTTGAAATGTTTTATTTTTCATCTTCTTTTTAATTATATTAAATCCTCTTTATCTTTCCTTTATTTTTTAGCCATGGTGTATGGTTCCATCATGTTTAACATTTATATGCGTTCCATCTTTAAGTTGAACATCCCAATGCCCCGGATCGCTTGGATTGTTTTTGTTATAACTCCATTCCCACCTATTACCGTCTTTATCTATAAAACCTTTGCCATCTGGGTGCTTAACAACATCAGTATCTTTGACACCTTTTTGTTTTGGTGGCACGTAAGGATGATCCCCCCCAGTTGGCAACTTATCTTTAGGGTGTTTTAAGTGGGGTCGAGGGGTTGTCCATTCTGTGTGCCTGTCTTTATTTTTTACTTTACCTTTCCTAAATGCCACAAGAAGTGTGATTCCCACTGCTCTATCCTCTGCACTAAGCTCGCTGCCGGGATCAAATAAATCTACTATATCATCTACATCCGACTCCTCATAAGCCGCTTCAGTATCCCCTGTTTCAAGACCTGTTATCGTCCCCGAGTAAAGTCCAAAACTGATAAGGTCTGCAGCAGTACTGAAAGCAGCAACAGCACAGGCTCCTGTTTCCCCTGTTTTGCTTTCATCTACATTCCCTTTCCATTCATTATATGGATCAACAATAACAGACTGGATAATATTGCCCATAATATCCTCATTACAATCACCAAAACACGAAATCTCATGCCCTGTTGGATCAATGTATATGAGAGGATTATTCAAAACATAAGAATAACGATTCAAGTATTGGGGATCGTAAGGATTAGGCACTATCGTATCCGGCTGCACAAACCTCCTCACCTCCGGCGAATAATACCTCGCCCCATAATAATAAAGCCCCGTCTCGCTGTCATGCTCCTGCCCCGTGAACAAATACTTCTCCTTACTTCCTCCCTCCCTTGTCGCCCCGAACGGGTAATACTTCGTCTTCTCAACCTGATTTCCCGACTCATCGGTAATAACGCTTGTACTGCCCAGATGATCCGGATGAATGAAGTATTTCTTTGTTGTTGTTCCGTCGCTTGTTTTCTTCGCAACTCTTTCTCCGTTGGCGTAGTAGTAGGATGTGTTTATTTCCGTGCCGTTTGAGTAGATTGTTTTTTCAAAGTGGCGGCCTATGTAGTATGTTGTTTTAGTTACTCCTCTATCGAGGTATTCTTTCTTTATTGTTCTTTTTCCTGCAAAGTTGTAGGTGTATTCTGCGATTGTTGTTCCACTTTTATTTGCCAATCCTATCCTTTATGGATATTCATTGTTATTTATTTTACGAATAAAGATAAATAAAAATGAAGGGGGTTGGTTGGGAGGCGGGTGCTGGGGCAACGCTATGGAGTAGCATTGGTGGTGCTAACCCCTCGTCATAGGGGCATTTGTTAAGTGATTTGATTGATTTCATTAATGTCGCCATCATTTTGATTATTGCTCTTGCTTATATTCCAACCACGATTCAACTTTTTTATTCAACCATTCAATGAAATTTTTGTTTATAACTTCATAGTTTTTAGTTAGATCATTTAAGTTTTCAAAAAATGTTTCATGATTCCATACCACAACTGGACATTCTCCTTCCTCAAATTTATTGGTGTCAAAACAGTCATAATCTCCGTTCCCATAATCATAAAAGGGGATCAAGTTATTAGGGATATAGTAATTCGGTCGATAATCATTTCTCAGTTCTAAAGTCAGCTTTACAATATTCATACCTTGATAATCAGGGTGGTCTTCACCTATCCCACAAATTACAAAGTGCCCGATACCCCCTCCATTAAAATCCTGTAGGAAACGTTTATAGCTCTCTGGTAATTTTACACCTAATATCTTCTCTGCTTCTTTTATTTCCTCTATATTTGCCCCTTTCCTAAATTTGGTATCCTCTTGTATGGATAACAACTTAGTTTTTAGTTTTTTGTAATCCATTTTATATTTAATCTATGATCGTGCATGTAGTTCTCCGAAGTTTTCTAGATGTTCTGTCATAGTCATCGGCTCCAAATTACTAAAGTCATTTGTTCCACCTTCACTTAATAGTTTTTTGTGATGTAAGACCATTGGTTTCCCATCGGACCCGTATGGGGCTTTGCCTTGCTTCATAAGTTCTAAATTTTGTTTACTCCATTTATCTGGATTCTTTGCAGCCTCTTGCTTCCAGTATTCTGGCTTTACTGTATTCTCAAATTCGGCCCTCTTCTTTTGCAATTCTTCCCCTGTCACTTTGGTTTGTTTTGAAGCATCTGCGCCTTTATCAGCATTACCTGCATCGCTCGCCTTATCCGTAGCCTTTGAAGCATCTGCTGTTTCATCCCCTGCCTTTGAAGCATCAGCCGCTTTATCCCCTGCCTTCGTAAACTTCAGACTCTTTAGTGGTTTGGTAGGGGGAAAATTCGTAAGAGCCCAAAAAGCATTCCCTGCTGAGGGCTCCTCTAGGAAATTTACAACATCAGCCCCTCCAAGAACCTCCCATACTAAATCAGAAACCGTATCACCCTCACTCTGGACTTGGTATTGGTATAACGAGTCATAGAATGTTCCTTGCTCTTCGCATGTTGGACAGTATGTGCTCTCATGCCCAGTCGGATCAACATACTTCAACGGATTATTCAGCACATACGAATATCTATTTAGATATTGAGGGTTATAAATGTCAGGAATCACCGAATCGGGCTGCACAAACCTCCTCACCTCCGGCGAGTAATACCTCGCCCCATAGTAATACAACCCCGTCTCAGCATCCCTTTCCTGCCCCGTAAACAAATACTTCTCCTTGCTCCCTCCTTCCCTTGTCGCACCATACGGGTAATACTTCGTCTTCTCAACCTCCTCTCCCGACTCATCGGTAATAACACTCGTACTGCCTAAATGATCCGGGTGGATGAAGTATTTCTTTTCTGCTGCGCCGTCGCTTGTTTTCTTCGCAACTCTTTCTCCATTTATTTTTACTAATCCTATCCTTTTGGGATATTCATATTTGTTAATTATTCTTGGAATAAAAATAAATAAAAATAAGGGAGGTGCTTGGGAGGAGGGTGCGGGGGCAACGCTACGGAGTGGTGTTGGTGATACTATGGCACTAATAGTCTCCAGTGGCTTGACTTAGAGCGATCCATTGTATTCATATTTGCTTTGATCAGTAGTAATCACTTTTACTTTGGGATGATTATGGGCATGTAAGTGGTATCCTCAGCATCAAAAATATGTAAAAGACATAGATTATAATAAATGCCTTTTTTAATCCAAGTTTATATTTCTTTTGAAATACCTCTCCAACAAGTGAACCCGCCCATGTTGAGATAATCCCTAATGATAGGATACATAAAATATACCCAATTCTGAAATAACAATGCTCACCAATAGCCATGTATAATAATAGCACTGTAAAATTAGATAATCCATAACCAAGTCCCGCTCTTGTTGAAACATCCTTTGATGTAAAGAAACCGACAACTGCAGCAGGAATGGAGAACATAAAGTATATCCCTATGATAGCAACATCAAAAAGAGAAATTTCACTCGGAAGCGTAACCATTGTTAAAAAAATCAATATGAGGGAAAGAAAAAACATCGCTATGCTAATATATACATGGTAAATACTGGTTTCCCATATTTTCCTGATCAATCTCGTGTTAAACATTTTCATTATATTATAGAATCTACCCAAGATTTTGCCCCAGAAACAACATTTGAAACGCCCTCTGAGATATAATATGCCGGCGTTCTTCTTTCTACCGGTTCTACATAAATATCTTCCTGTTCAGGAAGGTTACTATACCAATTAGGTGCCTGACTTGGATTCTCATTCCAAGATTCTTTGTTAACTTCTTGTACACCTATTTCTCCCATGAATGCCTTAAAATTTTCCTCAAATGATTTATCGGGATGGTCTAGGAGGTATAGCCCAAACATTGCACCTGCTGCATTAGATCTTGTGTCTTCATATGAAAAAGCACTCTTCCATTGGTTTTGGAAAAAATCTTCTCCTAATAATGGGAAATATGCCCCCCCTAATCCTGAATATATTTCGACTCCTGCTCCACATACCCCTTGTCCAACTTCAAGAAGTTCTCCCCCTCCCATCGCGAACCCAGCACCCACTACATCATAATTTTTGGATAGTTGAGCAGCATCAAAGAAATGATACATATCAATATGTCCATATTGAATTGTATAAACATATCTTTGTACATCTGGGTTTCTATGGTTCGCTGGATTATCGTAATATGCTCTGGTATCAGAGAGGGAATTAAATAGTGTTATATCGCTCACACTTCCCATCTGAGCCTTATTGGGTTCACGCCCAGTTGGATCGTTATACATTAATGGGTTGTTTAGAACATAAGAATACCGATTCAGATATTGGGGGTCATAAGGTTCCATAATTACTGGATCCGCCTGCACAAACCTCCTAACCTCAGGCGAGTAATACCTCGCCCCGTAGTAATACAACCCCGTCTCGCTGTCATGCTCCTGCCCCGTGAACAAATACTTCTCCTTACTCCCGCCTTCCCTTGTCGCACCATACGGGTAATACTTCATCTCCTCAACCTCCTCTCCCGACTCATTGGTGATAACACTTGTACTGCCTAAGTGATCCCCATGAATGAAGTATTTCTTTTCTGCTGCGCCGTCGCTTGTTTTCTTCGCAACTCTTTCCCCGTTGGCGTAGTAGTAGGATGTATTTATTTCCGTGCCGTTTGAATAGACCGTTGTTTCAAAGTGTTTGCCGATGTAGTATGTTGTTTTATTTGCTCCGTCATTGTTTTTGTCGCTTGAGTTTTTTTACTAATCCTATCCTTTTGGGATATTCACTCTCTTTATTTGTTTTTATTCTAATAATAAAATAAATAATAAAAATTTAGTGCCGAAAGCACTAAATTAAAAACAATCAAAAATGAAAGGTAGCGTATCAGTACAAACAACCTTGGAAAAGACGAAATATGAGCAACTTTTAGGATTATCAGATAGTTTAGGGTTGAGTGTGGAGGCGGTTGTGAGAAAGGCCATCACTATGTTGTTGAAGGAAAAAAAAGGCGAAAAGGAGGATCCTCTGTTTACAACAAAACCTGTTGACTTTGGAACAGTCACATCGCCCGAAATGATAGATGATGTGATTTACGGGAAGGTAAAATGATGGTTGATACTTCTGCATGGGTGGCATATTACAATACCAAAGATGTGAATCATGAAAATGCCGTTAAGATAATCGATGATATAAAGAAGGGTCTTTTTAAACTCAAGAAATTATACACTACTGATTATATATTTGCAGAGACCATAATCATGATTTTAAGATCTACTAAAAGACCAGAAATAGCCGAGATGGTTGGTGAAGTTATATTAAATTCCAAATATGTGGAAGTTTTAAAAGTTACGGAAAATGACATCAAAGAAGCATGGAAATTCTTTAAGAAGCATAAACATCGATTTTACAGTTTTACGGATTGCACAACCTTTGTCTTGATGAAAAGATATGGAATAAAGAGAGCATTTACATTTGATGAACACTTCAGAGAGGCAGGGTTTGAGTTGGCGGGGGAATAAAAACAAGTAAATAAAATTGGAGGAGGGTGCGGTGGCAACGCTACTGGGGAGTAGCGTTGGCTGTGCTATTGCCAATAGTGTTTTTGGTCTTTCCCTTTATAATTTTTACAATTAAATACCTCCACCTTGACATCTTTATTCTTTAACCAATCCAAATCCGTCAAATGGGGTTGTGTATCAAAGGTTAAATGCTTTAAATACTTCATGTTATTAATTGGTTCTAAGTTCTCAATTTTTAATAATCTCACCCGAGTAAAACTCAATTTTTCAATTTTTCCAATCCGCGGCAAATCATATAAATTTTTTGTGCCCCCTAGCATGAAATGAAGTTCTTTCAAATTTTCAAGAGGGTAGAGAAATTTTAATGATTTCAAGGTCATCATTGAAAATGTCAACTTTTCAAGTTGAGGCATATTTCCAATTATTTCTATATCCTTTATTTTCCCACATGCAAACAAACTCCTCAGATTTTTTTGATTTTGTATTTCATGGATCCTAATTATCCTAATTACTCCACCAATTCCCAAACTTTCCAAATCCAAGTACTTATTAATTGGTTTTAATGGAATTTGATCGTATAAATCAACCCCTAAATTTTTAAGGCTGGGGAGGAACTCCAAGAAGTCAAGATTATCAAACGCCCATTTACCATTAAATACATTCCTAAGACCCGCAGTTGGATATTTAGTAAGTATGTAATCATTGATTAGTTTTAATGTATACGGATCCACTTCAAAACGATGCATAAACTGAATTTGTCTAATGCCCCATTGGGGATTGACTTTCCCTAATATTTTGTCAATATCTTCCTTGGCGATGTTATCTCTTAGATTTAATACAACACCATTCAAACTCCATTTATCCATATTCTCTTTTTTATTAAATTTGTTTCCATTTTATTTTTAACCCATGTTTCCCACCCAAAACGAAAACCAACCCCCTCTAAGGGGATTGTTCTTTTAATTTTCGGTATTACATAACTTCTTTCTTCACTATTTTCCTACCTT
>MCBC01000109.1 GCA_001723855.1 Candidatus Altarchaeales archaeon WOR_SM1_86-2
ATTTATTCCATTATATGCAAACACAAATATAAATGATAATGTTCCTCTATAATATGAGTTATTTCAGATACCAACCAATATAGGATTTAGATTCTAAGAAAATACGGGGGCATTCAAATCCCTGATTAAATGCTTTTTATTTACATCTGTCTAGTATACTAAAAAATATTCCTTGTGGGATCTGGACTTTTGATGTGGATTCCGGCCCGATGCTTATTCAGGATCGCGCTATTTACTTTTCTTCTTACCTGTCTTCTTTTTCTTCTCGCCCTTTTTCTTCTCCTCGCCCTCTTTCTTCTCCTCCTTCTTTTCCAGCTGCCCCTTTTCCTTCGCCAGCTCTTCCAGTACTTTCCTCCGCTCCTCCAAACCTTCCAATCTTTCTTTGAGCCTTTCCATACCGATATCCACCTTTTCGATCTCTTTCACATAGTCGGTCATTTTATCACAATATTAATTTATAATAAAGAGAATAAAAAAATAAATTGGCAAATCAGATATTCATAAACCCTGAAAACCCCGAGGAAGAAAAAATTAAAATCGCTGCGGGAGTAATAAGGTCAAACGGTGTTATAATTTACCCTACAGATACCGTTTACGGGATCGGCTGCGATATATGCAGTGCGGAGGGAGTTGAAAGAATCTTCCGCATTAAACACCGCGGGGAAAAGCCTTTGTCAGTGGCGTTTTCCGATCTGGATATGCTCAGGAAATTTGTTGTTCTGCCCCCCGAACATGAGGAATTCATAAAAAAACACCTGGATGAGCCGTGCACCTTTATTGTTAAAAAAACAGGTAAAATCCCGGATGCCGTAACAGCAGGTTTAGATGCCGTTGGGGTAAGGATCCCGGATCACCGGGTGGTCAAGGAGTTGATAAAAGCCTCTGGTGTGCCAATAATTACAACGAGTGCCAATATTTCCGGCAGGAAGGCGCCTAAGGCAGTGGATGAAATCGATGATGAAGTAAGAGAACTGGTTGATTTGATAGTTGACTCCGGTGTTTGCAGAATTGGCGTTCCGTCCAGGGTTATCGACCTCGCCACACATAAGGTTTTAAGAGTGTAGTTTTATTGATAATCGTCCAATATATAATACAATGAGATACCTTTATTCATTTTTGATCATCGGGCTAGTATATTCATCGGTTGTGGGGATCGGGATTTTTGTTGGGACGGATATGATCCATCTGATGTATGAAACAGGAGAGATCGCACCGATGTTTGAAGAACCGGAAAGCCTGACATCATCTGCCCAGATGTTTATATATGTAGTGCTTATAACCGCCCTGTTGTTATTCCTCATAAAGTATAAACTTGATATTGTCATAAAACTTATGCTCGTAATGGCAATGCTGGTTGGAATGGTCATTACATTCCGGACTTTCTTTGGGATCTATTTTGAGTTGATCCCGGCGATACTCATTGCTTTGATCCCGGCAGTATGTCTTTTGATACTAAACCTTTGGAGAAAAAGTATATTGATAAGGAATCTTGTATTGGTATTTGCAATCTCGGGGGTTGGGGCAATTTTAGGGGCATCTTTGGGCATCATACCTGCACTCTGTATTTTGATTATATTCTCTGCCTATGACATCATAGCGGTCTTTGGGACAAAACATATGATAACTTTAGCTGATGCACTTCAGCCGAAACCCAAACAGTCCACACCAAAGGGAACAGAACACGCGACAACTCAATCGGCTGAGGATAGTGAAGGGGGAATTCCATTTATGTTCACCCTCCCATTCGGGGATCATGATATTGAACTCGGGACCGGTGATTTCGCGATACCCTGTATGTTCGCGGTCTCTGTGCTGAGAGATGCTCGTCTTATGGAATACCCCTCACCGGAATTACACGCGATTGTTACGGCAATCGGGGGTTTAGTCGGGGTGATGGCGTTATTCATCTATATAATGAAAAAGGAACATGTTGCATTACCTGCTTTGCCTCCAATCTCCGCCGGATTGATATTGGGTCTTGGATTGAGTTTGCTGATACTTTGAAACATTACCCCTTCAATCTCATAATTGCTTCCGCTAGATCACCGTTTGCTTCCTCTAATGCCTTTCTCGCGTCCTCGCTGCTCACACCCGCCTGCTGGGCCACCATCTCCACATCCTCTTCATTTATCTCAACTGCCGCCTCCCCCCCCTCCTCAACCTCTTTTTCGCTTACATCTCCCGTGATCTGGAAGGTCTCCTTCCCCTGCATGGATATCTTTGCAACTTGAGGATTTTCGATGACTATCTCCCTGTTCATCCCCCTGATGATAACAACATCTGCGTCAATTTCATCCATTTTCATACCCATCCGCTTCATCATCTGCTTCATCTGCTTCGGGTTCACTCCGCCTGGAAACATTTTCTTAATTTAATTATTTAAGATTAATAATAAAAATAACCATGCAAATCTTAAACATCCTGTCGAACTTTACAAACCCTGAAGCGCTCCGGGCACCGGCAGTGCTGACAATATCCCGGGCATATGCAAAAATGTTGGGGTCTTGCGTTTATCATCAAAACATACTTTAAACTTCTCAAAGACCGATTTTCTGCCGAGCAGATATGGAACATCATCCGTTAATGCGCAGGCTATTTTGGCATTAAAACCGTGGTCTTGAATGATGAGCGTTGCGGATTTTATTACATACGGAACCATTCCGCCGCCGACACCATCGGCCACATCAACCTCCTCTTTCTTTAAGGGCTCAAGCAATTCTAAATACTCCGCAGCGGTCTTTGGAATCGGTGTTGTGTCTGCTCCGGAGTCCACAAAAAAATATGCCCTTATATCCTTATTCTTATTTTTGATACCAACCCCCGCTGTTGGCATTCCATTCTCGTCATACTCAAACTCTATTACTGTCATTGCCATCTATTCCGTAAAAGACCGTCCTCTTCCGAGGGATAAAACCCACTAATGGAATCTTTACATATTTTTCTTTTCCTTTCTCAAACACCTCTTTGAAAGTATCTCCAACCGCAACAACCTCATTACCAACAACGGCTATGTGCTTGCCTGCATTTCCTCAATTCCCTTGCATGGGTTGCGAACCATCTAAACTCTTTGCTGTTATTTTTCATTATTCATTCAAAATTTTACAATTATTGGTGTCCCCTCCAAACATAAAAAGTTTTGAATTATTATTCTTTAAGATTTAATAACAAACAAAATATGCAAATCTTAAACATCCTGTCGAACTTTACAAACCCTGAAGCGCTCTGGGCATCGGCAATCATATTGATAGTCATTTTGCTCTATCTTTTGCGGCCCAAACCAAGGGACTTGAAAATCCCGTCGATTATGTTTATTATGGACATGGAGAAAAAATCAAGACTCAGATCTTTTCTTCGCAGGATAGTTAGAGACCCTTTGCTGTTGATTCAACTCCTTATTATCGCTCTTTTGATATTTGCGGCTGCAAATCCCTTCTTTATTACATGGGCAGAAAAGACAGTTAAGGAGGATGCGGCTTTAGTGATAGATGGTTCAGCCAGCATGCAGGCCAGAGACATAGGCGGCAAAAGCAGGTTCTCAAGGGCAATGGAAATTTCCAGGGAAATCGTCGAAAAAACAGAGGGAAACATAGATATAATATTAGCTGAAAATGTTCCCGTCGTTGTTCTTAGAAACGGCTCTAAAACCGAGGCATTAAGCATTTTGAATGAAATGGAGTGTAAATCAACCCCTACGGACATTGGTTCAGCAATCTTGCTTGCTAAAGATTTACCCGGGGGCAATAGAAGTAAAAAAATATATGTGCTGAGTGATTTTTCTAATTCCCGGTCTGATCCCCTGACAGCCCGCCAAATGGCATTTAATGAGGGGATTGACGTAGAGTTTATAGAGATACATGGGGGAAGCGATGATAACGTGGGTGTGATCAACTTAGGAATCGCAACCAACCACACTTTTTTTAATGTTAAAAACTATAATAATAAAAGCATGGAGGTGGGGGTAAAGGTTCTCATAGACAATGTCCGGATTTATTCTGCAAGCAGGGAGATAAAAGCGAATTCTTATGAGTCTTTTTCCGTAAGATTTGATCGCGATTTATATAGAGAGTCCATACTGGAGGTTATCGTTTCATCTCCCGATGATGTCCTTGAGGTGGACAATGCAGCATATGGAGTAATTCCGGCAACAAAAAAGCATCGTGTGCTTCTTATTTCAGAAAAAGAAAGAAATAGATACCTGGAATATGCTCTAACATCCTCTCAGCATACTGAATTGGAAAGAGCAGATCCTCCGATAATTCCGTCATTCAATAACTTTGATATCATAATTTTAGGGGTGGTGGATAAAACACTGCTCCCGGGAGATTCCGAAAAACTCAGATCGCGTGTCCAGGAAGGCGGTAGTTTGATTGTTATGGCATCTGAAGCGCTGACGGAGTTTAACAACAATAAAGATTTCAACGAGCTGATGCCCGTGACTCCGTTATACTTCCCAAAGAGAAATGACAGCCAGGGTATTGATGTTATTTACGAACATGAGATTTTAAAGGATGTGGATTTTGAAGATGTAATTGTAAGCAAATACTATTATGCCACAGCAAACAAAGGATCGGCGGTTATAGCAGAAGTAAATGACCAACCGTTCATAGCATATAAGGACTATGGGGGTGGAAAAGTTGTATTTGTGGGGGCCAATGATAATGCAGATTGGAGCGATTTTCATCTTAAACCGTCTTTTCCGATATTTTATATGCGGGTGGTTAAGTGGTTATCGGGGGGGGAAGGCAAAACGGATATTTATAATTTCGATGCCGGAAGTTCTTTACTTGGTGCCGAATCCGATATTTCTGTAGTGGCACCGTCCGAAAAACGGATATCTGCAAAAAGCATACTCCTGGACGAGATCGGAATTTATAGGATCACTGGGGAAGATAAGCGTATTGGAGTGAGCCTGAACAATGAAAAAGAATCAGATATTGGCGCTGAGATAGAGATGGCGAAAGTAGAGGCAATTCAGGAAGGGGACTTTACGGGTGAAAATGAGAAGATTGATGTTAAAAATGAGCTATATGCGCTTCTTTTGATTTTTGCATCCATTTTTATTTTCTTAGAGTTAATTTATCTTAGGGGAAGGGGGCAGATTTGAATTTTTATTTCATTTTTATTCAATTATTAAAAAATAGATATAATGATGGATGTGCAAAGTATGATGGGGAAGATAAAAGAGCATGTTTCAGAGCCATTGTTTGGAGCGGTGCTGATGGTATTCCTGATAACAGCGATTATAAGACCTTTGTTTTTGGATGCCATACCAAAGATTGTCAACTTTGATCTTTCTTTTTGGCTAATAGCGGGTATAGGCATTGCCACAATATATTTCATCTACATCTACTTCAAAAAAGATGTGCGAAATTATCGGTTTTTTGGCAT
>MCBC01000110.1 GCA_001723855.1 Candidatus Altarchaeales archaeon WOR_SM1_86-2
CTTTTGTATTGCCAATCACCTTAACCCTTGCACCGCATCTTTTTAGATAAGCGATACCGACAATTTCAATACTCTGGACATTAATGTTCTCTATCTTAATCTCCTTTTCATCTATTATCTTTGATATATTCACTGAAATTGCAGATTCTTCGCTAAACCCCAGATCTGTGTATGCTTTTGCTGTTGGGATATAACCTCCTTTTGGTCCCGGGGTACTGTCAACAAGCCCCAGGTTCCTCAATACAGAAATTCTATTTCTAATCGTCCCCGGGTGCTTGTCCAATGCACCTGCGATTTCATCAGCAGATACAGGTGCTTTTTTATTACAGTAGATATCAAGCAGTGTATACGATATTTTCTGATCTACGGGCAAAAGCGTCATTTTTTCTAATATTTTTTCTACACAAAATTTTCTCAATGCGCAGTACTTTTTGGTTTAAATATGAGCAAACTTGCACATATAATTCCTACCGCAATTGTCATATAAAGTACAATTGCTCTTAACGGAACTATGCTCTGGTCAAGCCACTGAGGAAGGTCAGTCCCTACTGGTATAAAAGGAACTTCGCCAGAGTAAAAACCAACACCCATTCCCGTAGCGCATAAAAGTGCTACTGCTAACAATCCACCCCAGAATGCAACCGCGGGTATTGACAATTTCATATAGTTCTGCCATGTTCCATTCAGAATAACCATAAGCAGATACAGCCCAAAGAAACCCCCAAGTATAAATGAAAATATTTTAATCAATATCGGAAGCCATGGGTCGCCGCCGAAGATATATTTCGGAATGCTCAATATTGTTACAATCCCAACACATATTACCATGGCCCATAATACCGCGTTCTCTATCTTTTTTTTATCCATTTTAGTTTATTATTTATTTTGATTCCGCCTTTGCAACTTCTTCTTTTCTACTTTTCATTGCATGTAATGCAGCTAATCCGGCACCTCCCGCAAGCATCGCAATGCCCACCGGATGGGTGATATCCCTTAATAAGTCAGGGATTCCGTGGATTTCCGCCTTTGTAAAACCAACTTCTTCAATCGGAACATTTGATGCGTAAATCACCGACGAATTCCATCCCTCACCTCCGCCGTAAATATACCTGTATTTACCTTTTGCATAATCAAGCAGTTCATCTCTTTCCCCGAACATCATCGCTTTTGAAGGGCATGCCTGAACGCACGCAGGATCAAGCGGAGGGTTTTGAGTTATGCGCTCGAAACACAATCTGCATTTCACAACCGTGTGTTTATGCTCGTCAAACTTTGGAATATTGAAGGGACATGCTTCTATGCACAATTTCACCCCCTCACATTTGCTTGGATCAACAACAACCGCTCCATTGTCGTATTTCGTTATCGCGTGCGCGGGGCAGTTTTTCACGCACTGGGGATCATCACAGTGCATGCACTGCTTTTTATAATATCTGGTCGGGTCCCTCGGGTCTTTTTGCGATATCACAGTCCAGTCCTCGTGGCTTAACTCATCCGCACCGTTACTCTCCTCATAAGCTTTTTTAATCTCCTCTTTTGTCCTGCCAATCGTGTGCGGCTCATTCTTATTCTGGTTCTGGCACGCTGTAACGCAGCTCCTGCACTCCGTGCATTTATCCAGTTCAATTAATTTTGCTTTAACCATTTTTGATTTTTTTATGCTTTTTCCACTTTACACAAACATGCTTTATATTCCGGCATCCCAGCGGGAGCAGTCGCATCGATTGTAAGCAGGTTTCCGCTTGCACCCTTTGATAAACCTTTCCCGCCCCACTGCCAGGATATTGAGACAACCTGTTTATCACCCTTCCAGTGATCCATTCTGCCGTCAATTTTTGCTTTAACAACTATACTCCCGCGGGCAGTGCTGACTCTTACATCATCTCCATCATTTACTCCGAGTTTATCCGCAAGTGTGCTGCCCATCATGCAGTGTGGTTCAGGCTCCAGTTCACAAAGCCATGGATTATTTCTGGATTTCTGACCTGCCTGATACTGTTCTAACACGCGGTGGGTTGTCAGCACCACAGGATATTCATCTTTTGTTCCCGTGATAAGGTCATGTATCACATTAGTTTTATTTTCGTATTCTGTTAGCTCAGGCATCGGTGTTTCTACTGGCTCCTCATGCACAGGGAGTGGCCCTCCTGATGCCTTTGGGGCGTAAATCAAACCCTTCTTTTCAGGAGTCATAAACGCACCATCTGGATACAGCATCCTTTCATTCATTGGCCAGCACCATGCCCATTCTGAAAATTCAGTTTCCAAAGCACCCGGTGTCGTATCTCTTCTCTTAGCAAGAACTTTAATAGTATCCCAGTCATACTGCCCCCTGTACATCCGATTACACATATCTGTTTCTTTATAAACCTCTGTTACTACTTTATCCAATTCCTCACCTGTAAGTGCATCCCTATCTGGATCAGAATCCGGATCAAACCCATATTGTGTCCATGCACCTTCCCATGCGCTGTTTGCAACATTTTCATCATAAAGTAAAGCACCATTATCTGATAATCTTTTGGCAACTCTTAATACAACTTCTAAATCAGATTTACTCTTGTATTGAGGATCAATTGCCTGCTCACACCACTGAATAATCCTTGAGGTATTGTCATGCGACCCTGTTTTTTCAGCAAAAGGACATCCCGGGAGGAGTATTGTTATTCCGTCAGGTTTTCTCTCAACAGATGCTGTTTCGGATTCAAATATATCTGACACAATTAAAACATCCAGATTCTTTAAACCTTCCCGTGTATCCTTTGCGTTTGGATTTGCAACTGCTGGATTCTCAGCAAACGCCCATAATGTTTTAATTTCCCTGGTTTTCATTGCACGAAACATCTCAACGACATCATGACCGTGGCCTGTAACCATTTGATCAGGTCTTATGCACCACCTGTTAAGTACTGCTAATATGCCCCGTCTTTGACTGCAGCAGCTATTGTATTTCATCCACTTTCCTTTTCTTAAATCCTTGCCAACAGGTTTTGTTATATCCTTCACAAATTCATCATAATCTGTTGGTTCTTCTTCATCTTTAGCAGTCCATCCACCTGTCAATCTTCCAAAATATTTTTTCCAAGATTCACCATCCTCTCTGATAGGCAGTTTGACTGCAAAATCGTGAGGTGTGGCAGACATTCGCACTGCTCCCGGATTATGCCCGTTTGCGACTGCATGTCCTCCTCCAGGGCGACCCATATTTCCAAGTAATAATTGGAGAATTCCAATACTTCTGGCATTTTGTAATCCTGTCGTGTGTTGACTTAAACCCGTTGATGAAGATACTGCCACACAATTCTTTACTCCTTTCTTTCCCATGCCTTGACTACATTCAATAATCGTATCTGCAGCCTTTTTTATATCATCTGCAGGAACCCATGTTATTTTCCCTGCTTCTTGGAATGTGTATGGAGCAACTATTTCTTTTAGGATGTTGAATGCTGTATCAGGATGCCCTTCTAAACTGTCCGCTTTCTTATATCCTCCTTTAATTTCGACTTCAACTTCCTCCATCACAGGATTTCCTTCTCCATCAAGAATTGGATTCCCATTTTCGTCCTTCTTTTCAACCAGTTTTGTCTCTGTTTCCAGAACAAATGCCTTCTTATCTCTATCAACGATGAATGGTGCAACCGTGTTCTCCATCAGATACCGTTCATCATACCCCTCTGTGTTAATCACATACCTGATAATTGAATTTATTAACGCTATATCGGTTCCGGGGCGTACTTGTAAGTGTATATCTGCTTTTACTGCAGTTTTTGTACATCTTGGGTCTATGACAATGATTTTTGCACCATTTTCCTCTCTCGCGATGGTTATGTGCTGAAATGCAATAGGGTGCGTTTCCACCAAATTTGTTCCAACAATTAATGCACATTTTGTATTCTGCATGTCAATCCAGTTGTTTGATGTCGCTCCAGTACCATAAGAATTTTTCATACCTTTCTTTGCGGTTATATGGCACTCAGTACACTGCAGTTCCACATTTTTTAAACCCAGTGTTCGTGTAATCTTATGGAATAAATATGCTTCTTCATTTAATACTGCTGCACTACCCATAAATGCTATTGCATCGGCACCATGATTACTTTTTGTTTCGGTGATCTTATCTGCAACAAGATTAATTGCTTCTTTCCATGAAATTTTCTGCCAGTCGCCGTTGCCTGTTCTCTTCATCGGCTCTTTTACTCTGAAGTCGTTGTTTATCAACTGTATGTGTGATGATCCTTTGCTGCACAAACTTCCGTTGTTTATCGGGTTTTCCGGGTCGCCCTGAACATGTACCACCTTGCCGTCTTTGACATAAATCTCCAGACCGCAGCCAACCCCGCAGTAGTTGCAGACAGAATGCACCATTTTATCGTAATCAATTCCTTTTGATGTTGGCGTGGGCTTAGCATGAGAACTTGCTTCTGCAGAGCCCACTATTGCAGCACCTGCTGCAACTGCCCCGCCTGCTTTTAAAAATTCCCTTCTCGTAATTTTTGATGTATCTGGTTTTTTCATTTTAACAAAGCGATTATCAAATTTACAAAATTGTTCATTATTAATCATAATTGATTAAATGTTTTAATATAAAAAGATAGAAGTATAACAATAGTTAATAATTTATAACAATAGTTAATCGCATAATTACTAATTCCTCTTTACTCGAGGCTCCTTGCACACGCACTCTTCAACTTTACTCCAGTAATCGCATTTTTCCGGAATATCCTGCTCAACCTCCCTGTGAATTTCGCACAATAGCCCTGATTTCCTCGCCTCAAGGCATATGGCACACATCCCCTCCATTATCACAAATTCAGATAAATCCTCATCAACAATTCTTTTTGCAAGGTTTTTAATCATCCTCTTTATGCGCCCGGAAAACTCAAAGTCCTGCCCCCTCTTTTCAGAGATGTATTGACAAACCGCAGCAGGAGTTATTCCAAGTTTCTCTGCGATATCCTTCTGTTTGAATCTATTCTTTCCCAACTCCTTTGACAATTCCGACCTTATCGCAGGCAGAAGATACCATACAACCAGTTCACATGGGGATTTCATTTTCCTGCTTTTTAATTTTGCTTTTAATTTTTATGCCGTTTATTATAAAAATATGCCGTTTATTATAAAAATAAAATAAGCAAGTCGATTATATAGCGTCAAGAATCCGTTGGAATCGATATTTCATCACAGGTCACTAGCAAGGGTTGGGATGATTTCTCAATCGTTGATGACTCAACATCCTCACGCACCTT
>MCBC01000111.1 GCA_001723855.1 Candidatus Altarchaeales archaeon WOR_SM1_86-2
AGGGAACATGGCAGTGTGGGCAATCGGTCTGAGCCTCTCTTTTTCTGCTTTTTGGCTTACTCGCGAGGAAGGACTGGTTCTATTGCCAACCTTAGTCATAATCCTCGGTTACATTGTATATATCCAGTGGTTTTCGGAACGCCGTGACAGAACTAAACGTATGGGAGTTTGTGTTCTACCTCTCGCCATATGGGCAGCGGTGATTGTTTCTGTGTGTACGCTCAACTATTACACATACGGCCTATTTTGCATAGTGGAGTTGAAAACCGAGGAGTTTCAAGAGGCCTATGGATCTCTACAGCGTGCTCAATATGACCCTTGGAGACGTTATATTCCGGTGGCAAAGGAAGCTCGAGAACGAATCTATAAGGTGAGCCCCGCCTTTGCAGAATTAAGACCATATCTGGAAGGAGAACTAGGGAAAAATTGGGCGAGTAATCACATCTATAATTACCCTAATATTCCCCCTGAAAGCGGTGAAATTGCGGGAGGATTGTTCATGTGGGCTTTCCGAGATGCCGCTTCCCATGCAGGGTACCATCACAACGCCAGAGAGGCGATGGCATATTATGCCAGGATCGCCGAGGAAGTGAACGCTGCGTGCGAGAGTGGTGCCCTTAGATGCGGTCCAATGAGAGCCTCCCTGATTCCACCATGGCGCTCCGAGTATTTCCCTCTATTGAAAAATGCACTGCCCCACGTGATTCTCAAAATAGTTACATTTGCGCATGTCACTAATCACCTATTTCATAGTGCGGGGGAAAGAGAAGTGATTAACTTTTTTGAAGATTTGACGTTAAGCCGATTGACCCCTCTGCATGGTGAATCAACGAATCTAGTGTATCAATCTAAAATAAATAGATTTAAGCTCGAAATATTACAAACAATCACCTCTCTCTATAAAAGAGCGGTACCTATTCTGGCCCTCATCACGTCTATCGGTTATTTGACTAGTCTTTTCGTAACCCTTCTCCATCGACACATTTCTTTTCTTTTCATTACTAGTACCGGTATCTTAGGCGCTTTTATAGCCCGTGTTATAATGCTTGCTTATTTTGATATATCTTCTTTTCCGTCTATAAATCAACAATATTTGGCGCCGTGCTACCTATTATTGCTGCTGTTCTTGATTATGGCGTTAGCGGATTTTTTGCAATTGCTTCCAAGGTTGAAGAGAAATGCCAGGGGGATTCAATAGATTATCACTTCGGATTCTGATTGTGAGCGGGATAGAGGGCGCTCCATTTATTTATAGGTGCCTTAACCTTAAAGAACTGATCTCTTACTTTGGGAATCATCGAGTAACCTGCAAGTATGTGCGGGAATTGGTTCCATCAATTGATGCCAAGGAATATGAGATAATTATTTTAAACAGACCTTTTAAATCTCCCAAAATTATGGAGTTAATTAATTTATGTAAAGAAAAGGATAGTACTCTTGTCTATTCAACGGATGATCTTGTAACAGATCACGATGTTGAGAATTATCTGAGGTTGGATAAATATATGTCTATATCGGAGTTAGCACAGTTCCATGAGGGGGTTGACTGGAACAGAGATCTCATTAAATCAATGGATGCTGTTATCGTTTCAACTGATTATCTTAAGTCCCAACTTATTGGTTTTAATAAGAAGGTGTATGTCTTAGAAAATGCATTAAACGAAAAGCAACTAAAAAAAGCAGAGGGGCTTAGGCCTGAAGCCATTGAGAAAAGAAGTAATAGAGATGAAATCATATTAGGTTATTTCAGTGGATGGCCTCACGATCATGACTATGATTTCAACGTGATAGCGGACCCATTATTTAAAATTATTGATAAATATGAATATATCAAACTCAGGATAGTTGGTTACCTTGAGGTAGATGAAAGCTTCAATGCTCTTGGCAATAAAATAGAACGAATGGACTTTGTTCCCTTTGAAGTGTTCCCTAAATATATTAGTGAGGTTGATATCAACTT
Organism: Candidatus Altarchaeales archaeon WOR_SM1_86-2; assembly: GCA_001723855.1. The sequence goes on from MCBC01000111.1 coordinate 1,961, forward strand.
GGCTCCACTTGAACCTAATCCTCATAAACTCTCAAAAAGTGCTGTCAAATTCTTGGAAGCAGCATTGTTTAATGTTCCAACGATTGCGTCATATTTAGAACCTTACAAAGGTGTTATCACCCATTTAGAAGACGGCGTGCTTTGTTCTGATAGCGAAGAATGGTTAAGAAACCTCCAGCTTTTAGTCGAGGACACATCCCTACGACATAAGATTGGAGAGAGAGCTTACTCCAAGGTTATGAGTGAACATACCACTATTGTGAGAAGCACAAAGCTTGGGGAGATTATGAATGACATTATTAATGGCAAAACATCTGAGTCAATTGATCCTGAAAAGATCAAGATACCATCAAAAAAAGGACATAACAAGGATACGTTGCTGGATCCAAGGCAAAACCTTTCAAATAAATATATTAAGGGAAATGGTATAGAGATAGGAGCTCTTCATAATCCTTTGCCGGTTGACAATAAGAGAGCAAAGGTAAGATATGTGGATTGCAGGCCTATTGAAACTTTAAGGGAACATTACCTAGAGCTTAAGCAGAACTCCTTTGTCTCATCTGACATTATTGCATCTGCTGAAGATTTATCGGTAATATCAGATTCCAGCCTGGATTTTCTTATTGCAAATCACCTCTTGGAGCACTGTGCAAACCCGATTAAGGCTCTTAAAGAATTTCACAGGGTCGTGAAAAAGTATAATGGCATTGTTTACCTTTCTTTACCAAACACACAAAGCGAAGGCTCTTTTGATAAAGGACGAGAAATTACCACCATTGAACATTTAATTAACGATTATTTTGCAAAGGATTCAGAGAGACATTTACTTGATTTTATCCACTTTTGGGAATGGGTGATTTACGCTGGCAAAAGGTGTACGTTTGAAGCAGCCTTAATGAATGCGAAAAAACTTTATGATATGGAATTTTCCATTCATTATCATGTCTTTGTAGAAGAGAATTTTCTCGCTCTCTTGGGTTTTATGAGAGAGAATCTGAATATTAGGTTTGAAATAGTGGAAAAACACACGGATGAATATGAATTTATATTCATATTAAAACCCATCTATTGAAGGGTGCACAATAGATGAATAATAAATATCCTGGCAATACTATCAAAGTCTCAGTCGTTATTCCATGTTATAACGATGGGGCGTTTTTAAAGGGGGCGATTCAAAGTGTTTTAAAATCAACCTATGGAGGCTTTGAAATTATTATCACCAATGATGGATCTACTGATTCTATAACCCTGGAAATGTTGAGGGAAATAGAAGAGAAATTCAAACATGATCATGATCGACGTGTCAGGATTATCCATCAAGACAATCTAGGCTTAGCTCATGCTCGCAATAATGCAATTCGGGTTGCGAGTGGCGAATACATCTTACCTTTAGATGCGGATAATAGGATCAGACCGCACTATTTGGGTAACGGGGTTGAGATATTAGATAAACACCCCGAGATCGGAGTCGTTTACGCATATGCAAAATGTTTTGGAGAAGATGAAAAGCTATGGGAGCTTCCGGTATTTTCTCCACGAACGCTGCTTCTAGGGAATTTTGTAGAAGCATGCTCTCTCTTTAGAAAAAGAATATGGGAAGAGTGTAATGGTTATGACCCAGATATGGGGATTATGGGATATGAAGACTGGGATCTATGGATTGGTGCCATGAAAAATGGTTGGAAATTTCATTTAATTAAAGAAGTTATGTTTGACTATCATGTGCACCAGGGCTCTATGATTTCTGGCTGTAATATTCCTGAGAATCACCGCTATTTAATAAGATATATTTGCAATAAACACAGGGGTATTTATGTTGAAAACCTAGATTATGTCATTTCGGAAAAAAATGTAGAGATTCTGCAGCTTACAAATCTTTTTGAGACTCTCAGAAAGGAATTAGGTACTCAAATAAGAAACCTTGAGGAGTTGATACATAATATATATAACTCTCGAGGTTGGAAGGTCCTTTTAGTTTGTTACAAAGTAAGAGACTGGATAATCCCTATAAATAGTATACGGAGGGATATTGTTAAAATCCTTTTCAATACATTAAAGAATCCAAAGGACACCAGCAGCACAAGAAACCTTATTAAAAAGATAAAGCGAAAAATTATAGCCCTATTTAATAGTCAGAATTCTTATAAGGCTTGGATTAAGAAGTATGAACCATCTGCAGCTGATATAAAGAGATTCCAGATTGAAGTAAACTCACTTAAATACCAACCTAAAATCAATATCATAACACCCATTTATAATACTGGCAAAAACCTGCTTGTTGAGATGATAGAGTCTGTATTGAGCCAGATATATCCCAATTGGGAATTATGCATTGCAGATGGTGGCTCCTCCCTCACCCATGTGCAAGAGATATTGAAAGAATATTCCCAAAAAGATGGCAGGGTTAAAGTTAAATTCATGTCTGAAAACAAGGGAATCGCGAGGAATTCCAATGAGGCCTTAACGCTTTCAACTGGGGAATTTGTGGGGTTTCTTGACCATGATGACAAACTGGCTCCTCATTCTCTGTATGAGGTTGTAAGGTTACTGAATAAAAGCCCAGAGATAGACCTTCTTTACTCTGATGAGGATAAAATCTCAATGAAAGGCAAAAGGTTTGAACCCCATTTCAAACCAGACTGGTCGCCAGATACGTTACTCAGTCATAACTATATCTGCCACTTCACCGTAATAAGGAAAAAGATTGTAGATGCAGTTGGTGGTTTTAGAGATGGCTATGAGGGCTCTCAGGACTATGACCTCTTTTTAAGGGTTGTCGAAAAAACACAAAGGATTGCCCACATACCTAAGATTCTTTACCATTGGAGCTGGCATGAGACTTCAACTAGTGGCAATCCAAAGGCAAAGATGTATGCCTATGAGAGTGCTAAAAAGGCATTAAAGGATCATATTCAGAGGATGGGTTTGTCTGGAGAGGTACTTGATGGCAATTTTCTTAGTTCTTATCGGATCAAGTACCATATTGAAGGTTCTCCAGGTGTTTCTATCATTATTCTGAGTAAAGATAAAGCCGATGTGCTGAAGAGATGTATCAATTCAATTTTACATCTAAGTTCTTATAGGAATTATAAGATCTTTATAGTTGATAATCAAAGCAGAGAAGGGGAGACCTTTCGGTATTATGAAGAGCTAAAAAATGAGTCTAGAATAGAGATCTTGAACTATGATCAACCTTTTAATTTTGCCGCTATTAATAACTATGCTGTTTATCAGGCACCTTCTGAATATATAATCTTTTTAAACAATGA
>MCBC01000112.1 GCA_001723855.1 Candidatus Altarchaeales archaeon WOR_SM1_86-2
GAAAGCGGAAGTTGCCGCCCATAACATTGAAATGAGAACCCGGCAAGTTCATGAATGGAAATCGCAGGATCAGGCGCATGACGGGAGGAAGAAGCATCTGTTCAGGCAGTGAATGTCCTTATTTTTTATTGCAAACTTCAAAATGGAATTCAAATCGATTCGCAAACAAGTGGAAGTTAAAACTTTGGTAAAGTAAACCTATCAAAAAAAATAATTAAAATGCTAAGTATAAAACGACAGGAGATTTTAAAGACAATTATTCAGTTGTATGAAGAAAAAAAGGATATTATTGGTTGTGATAGTATTGCAAAGAGATTAAGATGCTCATCTGGAACGATAAGAAACCAGATGCAAATACTTAGAAGTATGGGGTATATTAACAGTAAACCAGGCCCCCGTGGGGGGTACAGCCCAAGCATAAAAGCGTATGAGGCACTGGAATTAGAAACTTACGAAGAACCGGTTAATGTTCATATTTATAGGGGGGATAAAAAAATTGAAGGCGTCAATGTTCAAAAAATTACATTTACTAAAATTCCCAAACCCGATGAATGCAGTTCTGTTGTAAATGTACTTGGCGACACAACGAAAATAAACAAGGGGGATATTATAAAAATTGGTCCAACACCCCTTAACCACATTATTCTTAAAGGTAAAGTTGTTGGAAGAGATGATGTTCACGGTGAAATATTAATTGAAACTGACTGCATAACATCTATCCCGAAAATGAAGGTTTCCGTGTTTGCAAAGAAATTAATAACCCTGAACTCGGGAATGGGCATAAAAGAATGTGAAAAGATTTTTGTAGAAAAAAGGATTGACGGCGCACCCGTTGTTGAAAATAATAAATTGACCGGGCTTGTAACTTTATGGGAAATCGTAGAAGCATTTGCCAGGGGAGATTATGGTGCAACTGCGGGAGATATTGCAATAAAAAGGGTTTTAACCATTCAGAGGGATGCACAATTGATTGACGCAGTAGAACTTATGAATGAACATGAAGTTGGGCGGCTTATAATAATGGACAAAGAAGAGCCAGTTGGCATAATAACAAGAACGGATGTTATTTCAAGGATGATGAAGTGAATGTGAATAATATTCAGATACCGGAAACCCGGTAAATGATTATTGGATTACGCATGCTCTTTTATCTCTCCCCTGAGCCACTCTGCCGCTTTATCTCCCTGCATCAAATTGTTCAATTCGCCGGGATCGGACATATCAACTTCAAAAATCCATCCCTCCCCGTAAGGATCCCGGTTGATTAAAGTCGGATCATCCTCCAGTGCTTCATTCACCGCTGAAACTTTGCCGGAAACGGGGGCATACAACTTCCCAACCCACTTACCTGTCTCAATGGTCCCAACCTCATCATCCTGCTTTACCTCATCGCCTTCAAAGGGGGCGTCTGCATAAGAGACCTCGCCAGCAAGTTTCTGGGTAAAATCATTCACCCCAACTCTCGCCTTATTTCCTTCAACCCTTGCCCACATATGCCCTTTATGGTAATACAGCTCATCGGGCATATCATATCCTTCCATGTCCATCTTATTTGTTTATTATATTGAAATTTAAAGCAAATAAATATATATCCATACCCGTAAGCATTACTAATCAAACTCAACCTTGAATATACTCTTTTGTGAGTTTTTCTTTTGGATTCACCAACACTTCATCCGCAGGACCCTGCTCAATAAGTTCCCCGAAATATACGAAACCTGCATAATCTGCGATTTTCTTTGCCTGCCGCAAGGTATGCGTGACCAATATTATAGTATAATCCTTTTTCAGTTTCACGAGTAATTCCTCTATCTTTCTTGTGGCATTGGGATCAAGGGCGGATGTGGGTTCGTCGCAGAGTATCACTTCCGGCTCAACCGCGAGCCCCCTTGCCAGGCAAAGCCGCTGCTGCTGACCTACCGATAAACTCGTGGCGGGATCCTTAAGCCTATCTTTAACTTCATTCCACAACCCTGCGGCTTCTAAGTAATGCTTGACCGTTTCATCCAGATCTTTCTTTTTTAACCTGCAGTGAATCCTGGGACCATAAGCCACGTTATCATAAATCGACATGGGTAACGGATACGGCCTTTGAGAGAGAAGCCCCATTTTTTCCCGTATTCTGGGAAGATCAATCATCTTGATATCCGGATCAAATATATTCTCTCCATCAACTATCACTTTACCTTTTACTTTCACATTCTCGGTTAAGTCAATCAGCCGGTTAAAGCACTTAAGTAATGTGGTTTTCCCGCAGCCGGAGGGACCTATAATCGCCGCAATTTCTTTTTTTGGAATTTCTATGTTAATGTTCTTCAATATATGTTTTTCTCCGATCCATAAATTTAAATCCCGTGTAACTATTTGAGGCGCCGGCATTTTTCATTATTTTATTATATACCTTGAAAATTTATTTGTTAATAATCGTGAAGCTAGACTGATTAACAAGACGATACTCAATAGTATGAATGCCGCAGCATACGCTCTATCCCTAACCTCGGGGGATGGAAGAGCGGAAAGGAAGAATATCATTGTAGGAAGGGCTGCAGCAGAATCAAATAATGAAGCAGGGATATGATCCGAGAATCCCGCGGTAAACAGGATTGATGCCGCATCACCTATCCCCCTTCCAAATGCCAGTAAAACAGCGGATGTTATTCCCGGCAGCCCCTGTCTTAATACCACCTTTATTGCGGTCTCTATTCTATTTGACCCCAGAACATAAGTGGATTCCTTTAACTCTGGCGGCACCATTTTAATAGCTTCGTCCATGCCGCGGGTCATTATAGGTATCTCGATCATTGTCAGAGCGATGATTCCCGCGAGCAGGCACGTGCCTATTCCCAAATACATCATGACAATGAAACAAAAAACACCATAGACAATTGAAGGTATCCCCCACAGCATGTCAAGCGATGTGCGAATGATTCCAGCCGCTTTACTGCTTGTGAATTCCCTCTGGAGATAAATTGCAATGGCGATGCTTATAAAAAATGCTAAAACCGTTGCACCTGAAGCCAAATAGACTGAGCCGACTATAGCGTTCAGTATTCCCCCTTCCCCGCCCAAATAGTAACCACTTTCCGGGGGTGTTGTGACCATCCCTATGCTGAGGGCAGCACCGCCTTTTATGAGAACCACCGCCATTATCCCGATAAGCGACCCCATTACTGCGATCAGGGATATAAACATTAAAATTTTAAATATATTTTCCTCTGTTGTTCTAAAATTCATCTCCCACCACCCCCATAAGATTTTCTTATAATTATTTTTGCTATAATATTGAATATTAACACAACCAAAATCAATATCAAAGCCATCAGCATCATTGCCGAATAATAAAACGGCACAGACATCATTTCACCGAAATTGGTGGCTATGAACGCTGCCAATGTTGTACCTGGTTCAAATACAGATGACGACAACCGTGGAATATTTCCCACCACCATGCAAACCGCCATTGTTTCACCGAATGCCCTGCCAAATCCCAGCAACACTGCCGAGGAAACACCGGGAAAAGCAGCACGGAAAACAACATGTTTTATTGTCTCCCATTTTGTAGCGCCGATTGCATAAGATACCTCTCTAAGTTCATTTGGAACCGCTCTAAATACATCCACGCAAATTGAGATTATTATTGGAAAAACCCCATAAACAACAGAGGGTACTCCTGCAAGCACATCCACAAATGACTTTATTATATTCCTTACCCTTCCTTCAGCGTATTCGGCGATATATATAGAGCTGAGTATGGATACCGGAACAGAAAAGAGCATGGCAATACCGGTTACATATACCGTGCCAATTATTATCGGATAAAGTCCGAATCCTCCTTTCCCTGGATTCCAGAATGAAGAAAAAAGAATATTTATTATGGACTCCTGTTTTAATAATGGAAGGGAGCCGGAAAATAAGATTAAAATAATCACAAATAATAATGCACAAACAAGGGCTGATGCTGCCAGCATCAGTTTAGTGGTGATAACCACCTTTTTCCTTCTGGAATCCATACTGATAAATGCCCTTAATATCTTCATTTACCGTTATAATAAAAAATAAAATCGAGTGTGTTTTAGTATTAAGTTCGCTCACCGGACTCCAGAACATTTGACTCTGCTTTAATCTTTTCAGACGGCAATTGAATATAACCGTTCTCTGGAATATATTCTTGTCCATCAGTCAATATCCATCTCACAAATTCTTTAGTTTCGCCTTTGAACCCGCCCCGGGTGGCGAGATGTAAATCTCTCGCGGGCGGTGAAGGATAAATACCATTTTCTATCGCCTGAAGAATCTCTCTTCTGGTGCCGTATACCCTTTCATCTTCATCCAGTTTACCATTTTCATTTAGGTCAATTGGCACAACTCTTATGCCTTCAACGAAAGATTCTTTTTTGATATCATAAGCAAAGTTTATATTGTTGTAGCCGATTGCATATTTATCTCTCGCAACAGCTCCTGCAAGGTCCGGATCATACATAATTCCCGTATCTGCTCCGTATGTAAGGTCTTCCTGGGTGTAATCCCCTAAATATTCAGCCCATGTCTGAGCAGCACCGCACGCGTCAGCTCTTGTATAAACCTTGATTTCATCTTTAATCTCTGGTTTGCCGACAAGTTCCCCCCATGTTTTTATCTCGCGGGTAATGAAAATTTTTACAAGTTCCTCTCTTGTAACGCCTCTTTTGTTGAGTTCGTCCAATACAGGATTTTCAGAATTTATTGTTACAACCACCGCATCCTTTGCAACGGAAACATAAAACGCACCTTTATCAATCTCCTCGGGATAAATGTCCCTTGAAACCATGCCCATATCAACCACTCCTCCAAGAGCATCAGCCATTCCTTTGCCGGCACCTCCGCCGGAGACCTCTATTTTAACATTCGGGTGTATTTTTTGATATTCATCTGCCCATACCACCATCATGGGATATAGAGCATACGCTCCCGAGACCTTGATTGTTTTAGATTCTTTATCAGTGGATTCGCTATCAATACATCCCGAGTTCCCTATGATTATTATCATAAAAGCCGTGATAACTCCTATTGTCATTATTCCTTCCCATGAGAAGATGTCCTCTCTTAATTGCTCAGATAACATTTTAATTTTCAATAATTCAGATATTTAAATTATTGGATATTTGAATTAATAAATATAAAGTCATTATGGTTAATATGAAATCTCCGTGTGGATTAGTGACTGAGCCATTGAGGGTTTAATCTTAAAAAATAAATGACACACAATACACAACACAGATGGGCGTATCCTGTGCCTTGCTCCTCTGCTCCTGAACCTCGTATGATTGATTATTTTTGAGATAGAGGGGCAACTCCGATGCGATACGCAACAATGTTATAATCAAAATATGATAAAAACAGGGTGAGTTGTCTGTTTTATCTTAAGTTCAGTATTTTTCGGCAATTTCAGCATAGTATTCTCATATAGTTTTATGTTAATCATTAATTTTAATATAAGGTAAAAAATGGATTTTTGGTTAATACTGCTGGTTATGTTCATAATCGGAACTCTGATGCTCTCGAAAACAAAGGCAGAACGACACGTGCTGCTGTTTATGATCCGCACAACCCGGGGGATAAGTCTAATGGATAAAATAGCCGGAATCTCACCGAGGGCATGGCTTTTCTTTGCCGATCTCGCGACCGTGATTTCATTTGCCGGGCTCGGCGGTATGTATGTCTCAAAGCACCGGAGAATGGAGCCCATCATCTTTGTAATCGGCTGTATGGGGCTCGTGGTTTACTCTGCCAAGATGGGGAACGTATTGGCATCGGCGGTATTCCTCGTTCTTCTCTCTATCCTCGCGAACTGGAAATTTAACAAGCCCGTATTCAATACCCCCCAGGCATCCTTTCTGGTGACCTTTGTTATAATGGCACTGATAATGCTTCAAATATTCCAGCCAAGCACGGAAGGTGATTTTATATTGCCCCAGGAGGTGCACGTCTTGCTGGCAATGCTCGGCGGAATTATCGGGCTTCCGGCAATTCTTATCGGGACACTGGTATTCCAGGGATTTATGATCCTGACCGAGAAATCGGAGACCCCGGGCGTGTCTCCTGCCCTGCCGATGGTAAAAGACGGCGAGTTGGGTCTTGGTTTCCTCGGTTTTGATATATTCATCCCGATATGGTATGCCGTAACAGCGATAATAATTCTCCTGGTTGTTCATGAGTACGCTCACGGCATACTGGCGAGGGTTCATAATGTAAGGGTAAAGTCCTCGGGGTTATTGACCATCGGCCCGGTTCCGATCGGGGCATTTGTTGAGCCCGATGAAGATGAATTAAAGAAGCGCCCGGGGGTAGAGAACATGAGGATTTCGGCGGTCGGGTCGTTTGCCAATATCCTCACGGCATTTGTATTCATGAGTCTCTTGCTTTTCATCGTTATTCCCTCGTATGGTGAGGGTTTAATGGTGACGGGGGTTATTAATAACACTCCTGCTTACGGGGTGATTGAGGAGGGAACGATAATCTATGAAATTGATGATAAAGAGGTCAAAAACAGGCTATCGGTTAATATTGAGCCTGATCAAAACATTACACTCAATACGAGCAAAGGCATTTTTGTTATAGAAACAACAGAACATCCCGATGATCCCGGAAGAGGTTACATCGGCATTCTACATGTAGAGCACACAAAAGGTTTTATAACTCCTGTGATGTTTATATCTATTGTTCAATTGTTTTACTGGATTTATTTTTTAAATTTTGCGGTCGGGTTAGTTAATCTGCTTCCGATCCTGCCGTTTGACGGCGGAAGAATGTTCTCTGAATTGATGAAGATGTTTAAGTTAAGCGAAGAGAATATAACAAAAATTGTTTATTGGGTTATAGCGATTGTGCTTCTCATATTGCTGATTAATGTGACACCTTTATTCGAGAGGCTCATTGAATTGGTAAGTGAACTTCTTTAATTTTTAATTTACTAAAGATAATAAGGATGAGAATCATAAAGTATGGGGATAAAAAAATAGAAGAGATTTTTAATGCTCGCCGTGAGGGTCTTGAAGAAGCAGCAAAGGCAGCAGAAAGGATATTAAATGACGTAAATGTCAGCGGGGATGAAGCATTATTTGAATACACAAAAAAATTTGACGGCTTTGAGTTAAATGAAAAAAATATAAGGGTCAGCTGGGACGAGATTAATGAAGCTTACACGAGGGTTGATAAGGAACAGATAATAGCGTTGAAATATGCATACGGAAACATAGAGAAATTTCATAAAGAGCAGTTCAATAGGCTGGAAAACTGGAGCATAGAAACCGAGAAAGGGGTAAAGATTACAGAGAAGGTTGTGCGGGTAGACAGCGCGGGCTTATATGTTCCGGGAGGCAGGGCATCTTATCCGTCAACCGTGTTAATGACTTCCATACCTGCAAAAATCGCGGGGGTCAAAAGGATTGTTATGGTTTCCCCACCCCCTGTTTCCCCACTGACGCTTGTTTCTGCAGACATCTGCGGTGTAGACGAGATTTACCGCGTTGGCGGAGTTCAGGCAATTGCAGCGTTGTCTTATGGAACCGAAAGCATACCAAGGGTGGATAAGATCGTGGGTCCGGGTAATATATATGTTGCGGCTGCAAAGGGGCTGGTACAAAGCAGGGGGATAGCAGGGATAGATATGCCGGCTGGTCCGAGTGAGGTCCTGATAATCTCGGACAAGACCTCGAATTTAGGGTTTATGTCTGCAGACATTTTAGCGCAAGCAGAACACGATCCTAACGCAAGATGCTGCCTGGTTTTCATTGGAAACAACCCCGATACAGGGGAGAGAATAGAAAAGGAAATCAATGCTCAATTAAAAGATCTGAATAGAAAAGAGATCATTAAGGAAAGTCTGAAAAATTTTATCCTTGTTTTAGTGAAAAATGTTGATGAAGCGGTTGAGTTTGCAAATCATTATGCTCCGGAGCACCTGGAGATAATGGCAGCCGATGCCGAAAAAGTGGTTGATAAAATCAATAATGCGGGCACGATTTTTGTTGGCTCTTACTCTTTAGTTGCGGCTGGCGACTATGCATCCGGGGCAAATCACGTTTTGCCGACATCCGGCGCATCACGATTTGCTTCCGAGCTCAGCGTCAGGGATTTTTTGAAAACGATAAGCGTTCAGACAATAAGCAAAGACGGGTTAAAAAGGTTAAAGGAATCAATAGAGACGTTGGCAGAGGCGGAGGGTTTGGATGCTCATAAAAAATCTGTGGATATGAGGTTTGAGTGAGTTTTATGATATTATATAATTCAAATTCCAAGGAATTAATAAATAAGAATAAGATGGCTGAATATAGAGTGGATATAAAAATAGAACGCATGGAAGAGGATGGTGAGGTGTATTATTTAGCAACATCCGATGATATTCAGGGATTGGTGGTGCAGGCGGATACACTCTCTGAAGCCATTGAAATAGCGGAGGACTCTGTAAGGGAATTGATTGATATTCACAAGAAACTTGGCAATCCGTTGCCAATACCAGATAAAATTTCTAATTTCAAACCCATTAGCACGAGAGAATGGGCTTAAATTGAGCTAAATTGATTTGCTAATTTTTTATATAATTCCACAGGATGCCGATTTCTCATAAAAAATTCGTTGAAA
>MCBC01000113.1 GCA_001723855.1 Candidatus Altarchaeales archaeon WOR_SM1_86-2
TCATAAAAGACATGTACTGGCTTTTAGTAATCTATCTGATTTTATTTTTGGCTTCTTATCTCTTAATAAGAAACCAGGGCAAGGATCTTCAATGGGCCGGAATCGTATTTAACAAACCCCCGGTTCAATTGACGATAGTACTAATGGGAGTGGTGTTCGGAACTATAGAGTATTTTATACTCTCTCCCGGCCCTCTTTTCCATCCTTTAATAGGTGCACTGGTTATAGGAGCGCCGTTAGTCCCGCCTGTAGCATTCATAATGTTCTTGAGTTTTGTAGAAGAGTTAATTTTCAGGGGGATCATCCAGAATAATGCCATGAAACTCATAGGGGAAATTAAAGCCGTGATTTTTGTAAGTGTAATATTCGCAATCATGCACATAGTATGGCACTCTCCATCGGATTTAGTATTTGTCCTCGGTGTGAGTTTATTTTACGGATACGCGTTTCTTAAAACCAAAAGTATAATCGGCGTATCTCTCTCCCACGGAATAGCTAACATCTTTTTATTCTTAATAATACCTTTTATGTGAATCTCTAAACAAAATCCATGATGTTTTAATAATCCATGGGGGGTACATATTATTTGAAAATGAAGGCTCAGGAGTCCCAAATTTTTAACCGCTCAATCAGTTTTATTTTTGGCACTTTTTTTGGCACCCGTTGTTCCTCTTAGCAGACCTGATAATCTTCTTCACGATCCCGTGATCCCCTTCATCTTCAGATTGATATGCGCGTTAAAATAGAAGGGTGCTGTAAATGGTGCTAAAGAGGAGAGATTTTATATTTATCCCTGGCTGCTGACAGCGGTGCGGGTCATTGGCAGTTTATCTCTCCTATAAGGATCGGGGGGTGAGAAAGGGAATTAACTCCAACCCATTTATATTCTCATAATTCAATGGGTTACATCAGATACGATATATATAAACATCATTAAAATGGCACACGCACAATACTCCTTACTTGATGAGGAAATAGAAGCACTTGTAAAAGGAGGATATTATCCAAGTAAAAAGGATTTAATCCGGGATGCGATTAAAACACCTATGAATGTTAAAGCGGATTTGAGGATTTCGGCTGCCGTGGAAATTTATAAACAGGGTAATATTTCCCCGGGCAGGGGGGCTGAGATATCGGGTGTGAGTAACATGGAATTTAAAAGAATTATTTCCAGAATCTTCTTTTTTTATTGTAAACACAAATGCATACCTCTTCTTAAAAGCAGGGTATTGGTTGAGTTTCAAATAAAAGGGACACATAAATTTAATAAAAATAATTAAATTTAGTGTCCAAAAATGGAAAATACAAAACCAATACTTGTAATAAAACGAAAACAAGCTAAAAAATTACACAAAAGAGGTTGCTCTATCCGAGAGATTGGCATTCGTCTTGGATCCGGAACAAGACATGTTAATAGATGGATAAACATGAGTGATGAAGATCTGGAAAAAGACAACCGTGGCTGGAAAAAAGGCAAGCCAAGAAAATACACAGAAGAGCAGAAGAAAGAGATAAAGAAGATAAGGCTGCAATTAGAAAAAGAAGGAAGCTTTTTCATCGGCTCGCTTGTTGTTCAAGGAAACTACAACAAGTTGCACACAAGCAAGGTTTCAAAATCCTTTGTAGGTCGCACTCTAAAAGAATACAAAATGGTAAAGACACCACAAAAGAAAAGAAAGGGGATAAGCAGATACATGAAGTATCCGCAACACACGCTGAACAAAATGGGAAAGTGCATGATGAGTATTGATTTCATCGGACCGAAATACCTGGAAGGTTCGGACGATAGGATCAATTTTCTTTCATGCAAGTATATTCGTCCAAGCAAAGAGGGAATTGTAAAACGAGTGAAAGGACAAACAACAGAGGAGGCGATACGAGTTTTAACGGAAGTTTGGACTGATAATCCGGTACCTGATGTTTTGCGGATTGATAATGACTCTTCATTCGGAGCTAATTTGAGTCGTGAAAAACAACTGGGAAGTTTCGCATTATTCTTGCTTAATCTTGGCGTCAGACCATTATATATTGCACCGAGAAGCCCCTGGAACAACGGGTCTGTTGAGGGCCACAACAGTGTGTTCTCAAAGAAATTCTGGAATAAGCTGCGGTTTACGGATGAGGAAGAGGTTGATGTGAAGATCAAGGGTTTCAATCTGGATTACGAAAAATACACGAAACTGGTGAACAACAATCCGCCGTTGGAAAATCCTAAATTTATGGATGACTTCAAGGGTGTGGATCTCAAAAATAAAGAAGTAAAAAATTTCAAAGAGCATAAAATATGTTTTTTGAGAATCGCAAGACGAGAAGGTGAGAAAGGTGGCATAAACGAGTATGGTTTTATTGACATCCTGAAGCACGAAATCAAGTTGCCCGTGGATTTAATCAACTTATTCATATATTGTGTTTTAGACATCAAGAAGAAAAAATTGTTTTGTTACACAGAAACAAAAGATGGAAATCTTGAGAAAGTAAATGGGATAAACTTAAAATTAAAAATGTACTTTATTGATAATACTCTTCAAAAGTGCCAAAAAAATTGTGGGATGATTTTGTGTCCCTTTCATATGAAACATAACCGGTATTTATCTATCTATCCTCACTAAATAATAAATAGAATCAAGAAAAAGATTTTAATTAAATATGGGGGATGGGAAAACAGGGGGGGGGCATTTAGCGACATATCCCGTAAAGACTGGAAGATGGAAAGAGCAAGAATAATCGTCAAAGGAGAAGTGCAGAAGGTGGGTTTCAGGAGCAGCATAGTCGAGCAGATGAAGTCCGTGAAACTGAAGGGCTACGCAGAAAATCTTCCGGACGGAATGGTAGAGGTGGTCTGCGAAGGTGAGAAGGAGAAAATAGAAGAACTGATAAACAGGATCAAGGAGACCCCGCCTCACTTCGCAAGGGTTGATTCGGCAGAACCGGAATGGCAGGAGTATGTCGGTGACTTGAAAGAACCGGATAGAAGGGAGGAGGATGTTCCCGTGGAGGGGACACAAGAGAAGATGCTGAAAGTGATGCAGAGTTTTGACCAGAAGGCTGAAATAGTTGTGGTTACTCTGGGGAATATGGATAAACGATTGGAGAGTATAGACGGCAAGCAGGACCAGATGCTTGATAAACAGGATCAGATGCTTGATAAGCAGGATAGTACAATTGATAAGATAGATGACATGCACCACGACCTTGCAGGTCGTTTTGATAATCTGCGAGGCGATTATGGAGTGATCCATAAAACAATACTTGAGATGCTTGATGAGATGCGAAAGGAACGTAAAGAATCAAATGAGCGTACGGAAAAACTCGTCAAGGCAATACTTCAAAGTAAAAAAGGATGAACCAGGCAAATAGAAAGCAGGGGTGAAGAGATGGAAATGCGGCATGAGAAAATAAGCCGTTTATTGAATCCGGACTATTGAATGTTTTTAAACGAAACCGCACGAATTTTTTATAGGATTTGATGCTATCGGTTTTTGTGATTTTAAAATGTTGTGATTCATCGTAAAAAATACCTATTTTATGCAGGGCGAAAAAGTTAATTTTTACTTACTACTTTAATAGAAATGTAAGAAGTTAAATGTAAAACTATGATGGAGTTTGACATAACAAGAGAGGTCATCGTGAAATCGGAATCCGAGACCGATCTGGATTTTGGCTGCGGCCCGGAGAAGCGCCCCATTGAAAAGCATATAGATTCCGGGGCGGTGAACCTGGACAAGCCAAGCGGCCCGGCATCGCATCAAACAAGTGCGCGGGTCAGGGGGATTTTGCAGCGCTTCATATTGATTGATATACCCATTAAAATAAAAGGGCGCTGTGAAAGGAGAATATTACTCAAGTAAAAAGGATTTAATTTATATTTTTGAAAAACCAAGTAAATAAGATGGTAAAGAAAAGAATATCAATCAAGGGAGAGAAGATTCATGATGTTGGTTACCGACTGCTTTTGATGAATTTGGCTGCGGACCTGGGTATTGAAAACTTCAATGCAAAGAATGTGAAGAAAGATGGAAAGGAAGCGGTTGAGGTTTTGATTGACGCATCAGGGGAAAATGTGAGCAAGTTTTTTGACCTTGTAAACGAAGAGGAAAATCAGCCAGAGCACGCAAAAGTCGATTCTGTGGACATTGGAGATTATGACGGATGGGTTGGGACCCTGGACTCTTTCAGGTCGGGATTCATGGCATTTCAGCAGCAAAAATTTGCCGTTGCAGGAGTTGGACTGCTGAATGTTCAGGAGGGGATGTTAACCGAGATGAAGGGTCTCAAGAATGAAATGCACGAATTCAGAAAGGAAAGCGGCGAAAAGCAGGATCAGATGCTTGATAAGCAGGATAGTACAATTGATAAGATAGATGACATGCACCATGACCTTGCAGGTCGTTTTGATACTCTGCGGGGCGATTATGGAGTGATCTATAAAACAATAGTTGAGATGCTTGACGAGATGCGAAAGGAAAGGAAAGAATCAAACGAGCGTACGGAAAAACTCGTCAAGGCAATACTTCAAAGTAAAAAAGGATGAACCCGGCAAATAGAAAGCATGGATTGACAGACCGGATGAATAAGATGTTTAATGAAGAGATGGAAATGAGGTATGAGAAACTAAGCCGTTTATTGAATCCGGACTATTGAATGTTTTTAAACGAAACCGCACGAATTTTTTATAGGATTTAATGCTATCGGTTTTTGTGATTTTAAATGTTGTGAAATGTAAAAAGTTAAATGGAAAATCAGAATGGAGTTTGACATAACAAGAGAGGTCATCGTGAAATCGGAATCCGGCACTGATCTGGATTTTGGCTGCGACCCGGAGAAGCGCCCTATTGAAAAGTATATAGATTTCGGGATGGTGAACCTGGATAAGCCCAGCGGCCCGACATCGCACCAGATAAGCGCGTGGGTCAGGGGTATCCTGCACGTGAATAAAACAGGGCACTCCGGAACGCTCGACCCGAAGGTCACGGGGGTTCTGCCCATTGCACTGGAGAACAGCACGAAGGCTCTTACCGCGCTGAATGTCGGGAAGGAGTATGTCGGGGTGATGCATCTTCACGGGGAAGTTTCCAAGGGCAGGGTAAAGAAGGTCTGCAAGTATTTCAGGGGTGAGATTTACCAGCGCCCGCCGTTAAAATCCTCGGTCAAGAGGCAGTTGAGAATAAGAAAGATCCATTACATCAAGTTCATGGAGATGCTGGAGAGGGATGTTTTGTTTAAAGTCGGCTGCGAGGCGGGGACGTATGTGCGAAAATTGTGCCACGACATGGGTCTTGTGCTCGGCACGGGAGCGCATATGGCACAGTTGAGAAGAACGAAGGTCGGGGGGGTCCTGGAAGAGAAATTCACCCCTTTCGACGAATCAAACCTTGTGAGACTGCAGGATTTAAAGGACGCCTACGAGTTCTATATCGAAGACGGGGACGAAAGCTATCTCAGAGGGTGCGTCATGCCGGTCGAAAAAGGGATACAGCATCTAAAGAAGATATGGGTAAAGGACTCCGCGGTAAATTCAATATGCTACGGTGCCGACCTGAATGCCCCGGGTGTATGCAAATTCGAAGCCGGGATCGAGACGGAGGAGCAGGTCGGGCTGTTCACACTGAAGAACGAGTTGGTAGCCACGGGGAAATCCCTCAGGAACTCTAAAGAGATAGCAAGATTAAGCAGGGGGATCGTGGTCGATACGGGGAGGGTCATAATGGAAAGGGACGTGTACCCGAAGCGGTGGGGCGTTTAGTATTTATTTATGTTACCGTAATAAAAAATTTCCATAGCAAATTCAATCAAAATTTCCATGGGAAATTTTGTGTGCCAAAACAATCAAAATTGCAAAGCAATTTTGTGTATTGAGATTGCTATGCAATCTTACATATCACAAAGTGATTTTGAGCATTTTAGCATTTAGAAAGTAGATATACTTTCTAAATACAATAAAAAATAGAACAAAAATGACAAAAATGTCCATGGATCAAAAATTAAATACGGAAAAGGTGACATCCGAGTTAATAAACTATATAGTTGAAAAGATTGTCCGGGAAATTCAACCAGAAAAGATTGTTCTGTTTGGTTCATATGCGCGGGGCGATTTTAGCCAGGATAGTGACCTGGACATGTTTATAATCAAAGATAGTAAAGAGTCCAGTCGAATGATGAGACGAAAAGTGGATGGCCTGCTATGGGGAAGACGATTTCCAATGGATATAATCGTGCGAAAACCCGCGGAGGTGGAATGGAATTTCAGAGCCAGAAATCCGTTTTATCCATATCATATATTTAAAGATGGAAAAGTGCTCTATGAAAAAGAATAAAGAAGAAATCAAATTGGTCGAAGATTGGCTGAGTTTCGCCAGAGAAAACCTGTTATTTGCTCACTCGGGAATGAAAGAGATTATGCGCCCTATCATACGATATGTTTTTTGTGTCAGGGAAGCGCGGAGAAGTACTTGAAAGCGTTTTTGATCTGGAACGGGTGGGAACTTAAGAAAACTCACGATCTGGAAGATTTGTTAGTTTTTTGTATGGATTTTGATCCAGAGTTTGAGAACTTAAAAGAAGAATGCGTGCTGCTAAATGAATACATTACTGGAGCTCGCTACCCGGGCGACTTGCCCTTTGAAAGTATTGGTAAAGATGACGCCAGAGAAGCTATTGAAGCCGCGGATAAAATTGAAGAATTTGTGTTGAAGAGAATAGATATTCCGTTTGAAGATGAAGAAGACAATTTAGAGTGCGGAGAACCGAGATAAAAAACAACCTTCTGAAATGCGGCCGGGCTTCGCTCGGACACGCCCGGGACAGGGAGTTCCGCGTTCTGCTCCCGCTTGTTCCGGCGGGGGTTTTGCCGGAGTTGGTTTTTATTTTTAAAAACAACAATAAGATGACAATGAATCTTCGTAAAATGATAATATATCCAAATGTTTCTCCACAGTGATCAATAAAATGAAGCAAAGATCATATTTGGAGCCCTGCAGTCGTTCCCGTGTGAAATAAACGAATTTAAATTTTTATTTCCGTTTAATTCTTTTTCTAATCTTAATAATAATTAAAAAGGAATAATGGAGAAAATAAATGTCCTTGATACGACGCTCAGGGACGGAGAGCAAACCCCCGGGATGTCCCTTACCCTCGAGGAGAAGTTGAATATCGCAAAATGCCTTTTGAAGGAGGTTAAGGTGGATATGATGGAGGTATCTTCCGCCCTGGTTTCGGAAGGTGAAAGAGAAACGCTTAAGAAAATATGCTCCTGGGCGGAGTCCGCGGGTGTGCTGGACAGGGTAGAGGTACTCGGGTTCGTTGATGAAAAAAGATCTGTTGACTGGATTAACTCCTGCGGCGGGGAAGTGCTCAACCTGCTTGCGAAAGGCTCCCTCAAACACGTTACGCTGCAGCTTAAAAAAACGCCCGGGCAGCATATAGCGGATATCAGGAAAACCGCGGATTACGCAAAAGACAGCGGGCTCAGGGTGAACGCTTACCTGGAGGACTGGAGCAACGGGATGAAGAATTCGCGGGATTACGTCTTCGAGGTAACCTCCGCGCTGCAGGAAACGGGAATCGAGAGGATAATGCTGCCGGACACCCTGGGCATTTTATCGCCCGGGCAAACAAAGGAGTTCGTTGAAGATATGATCCGCTCATACCCGAAGCAGTTCTTTGACTTCCACGGGCACAACGATTATGGTCTGGCTACCGCCAATACACTTGCGGCGGTCAGCGCCGGAGCCGGGGGAGTCCATGTAACGGTCAACGGTCTGGGGGAAAGGGCGGGGAATGCCCCGTTGGACGAGGTTGTGGCGGTAATCCACGACCATACCGGTTTCACCACAGCGATAGATGAAAAAAAATTGTTCAGGATCAGCGAAATGGTCGAGATCTATTCAAAAGCAAGAATCCCGCAGAATAAGCCGATTGCAGGGGAGAATGTTTTCACCCAGACCGCAGGCATCCACGCGGACGGGGATAAAAAGGCGGACCTGTATGCCAATCTTCTACTGCCCACGAGATTCGGGAGGGAGAGGGAGTACGCTCTGGGAAAACTAAGCGGGAAGGCGAGCCTGGAGCATAACCTTGAAAAGCTGGGGCTGGATTTACCGGATGACAGCAAAGCAAGGGTTTTGAAAAGGATCATTGAGTTAGGGGACAAAAAGGAGGTTGTTACCCCAGAAGACCTGCCCTTCATTATAGCGGATGTAATGGACACCCCTGAGGAACGAACAATAGAAATAAAAAACTGTCTGGTAGCATCGGGTAAAGGAGTCACGCCCACTGCAAGTTTTGTTTTGAAATACCGGGATAAAGAATTGAAGGAGGGGGCATCAGGTGACGGGGGATATGACGCGTTCATGAACGCGCTCCGTAAGGCATCCGAAAAACTTAAATTTGAACTTCCGCGATTGGTTGACTATGAGGTCAGGATACCCCCTGGAGGGAAAACCGACGCCATAGTCGAGACAAAAATAACGTGGCAGTCCGGAAAAAGAAGGTTCAAAACCATAGGGGTTGACACCGACCAGGTGATGGCTGCGGTGAAAGCAACGGAGAAGATGCTGAACATAATAGCGAGAACGGATTAACAGTAGATTGGAGATTTCTCAATGTTGTGCGGAGATTAATCCAAGTCTTTCCAGTAATTCCTTTGTATTCAATGTCTCTACATGGGACTGCTGTTTCCACCGCTTGTCTTCAGACCATAAGGAGCAATTTAATTTTAATGCCAGTGCGAAAAAGTCCACATCATCCGGGTCAGGAGACAGATCATTGGCTTGCGGGAGAAATCCGGAGTATTCATCTTCTCTCGCAACTTTTACAACGGTCTTAAGCAATTTATCATAACAGGAATTGTGTTTCCGATAAAGAGAAACACTTAATGATCCTGGATTTATGCTCTTTAATCTCATCCAGAAAAAAGGATGGGGAGTGCAATTCCAACTCTGGAATCAGAGATATCTCTCTCGCCGTTGATCTTTCATTAAAGAAAGAGAAAAGTTCAGTTGTATCCGCTACCAACCTCATTTAAACCACCCCCATCTGCTTGAGTTTTTCAAATCTGCCTTTCTTGAACTGTCTTCCAAGTTTAACCAGTTCATCTTCACTTAACTGTCCAGCGCCCTTCATAATCTCATCAACGAACAGGGAGAGTAATTTACGCTTTTCCTGCATGGATATCAATTCATTTACCTCGCTCTTTATCCCACCTACATCTTCTCTGAGCAATCTTGGAACCTCAACAACAAATTCTGCTATTTTTTATTATTATGACCCCATAATTAAGATATGAAAATGGAAAATATCAGGTTAAACGAGATTCCTAAACTCATGGGGAGCATAATCATCTGCCAGATCGCAGGTTTAATCGGCTCCGTTTTCACGATGCCTGCGGTTCAAACATGGTACCAGACCTTAAACAAACCGTCCCTGACCCCGCCCGATTGGCTGTTCGCCCCGGTCTGGATCTTTCTTTTTTTACTGATGGGTGTGTCATTATTTCTCATCTGGCGGAAAGGGCCGGATGAGCGGGAGGTTAGACACGCCCTGGTCATATTCGGCGCGCAATTGATCCTCAATATCCTGTGGTCTGTCCTTTTCTTCGGACTAAAATCCCCTCCAGCGGCTTTCATCGAAATCGCGGTTCTCTGGATCATGATATTGCTGACAATACGGTATTTCTACAGAATATCAAAGGCCGCGGGAATGTTACTCGTACCATACATCCTCTGGGTGAGTCTTGCAGCTTTTCTCAACTTCTCCATCTGGATGCTTAATACATGAACCATGAGGCTGTGGAGCATACATCCCAAATACCTGGATGCAAAGGGTCTGGTGGCGTTATGGCGGGAAGCCCTGCTGGCACGGGAAGTTTTGAGGGGGGAAATAAAACGCTACGGAAATCATCCGCAGTTGAGGAGGTTCAGAGACCATCCCCTCCCAGAGAAAGCCATCGAAAACTATTTGATTGAAATCCGCAAGGAAGCCGAAAAGAGAGGGTATGATTTCAATAAACGAAAAACCGGGAGGCGGCATCCGATAGAAAAAATACCCGTAACCAGTGGTCAACTGAGATATGAATTCAACTGGCTGTGCAGTAAACTGCAAAAGCGCGATGCTCCACGATACAGGGAGTTGACCTCCGTCCGGGAAATTGAACCCAACCCAATCTTTGAAGTGACAGAAGGCGGAATAGAGGAATGGGAAAAGGTAAATCCCGATGCCGCCGTTAAAATCCCGGAAACGTTACTGCAGCGCTGAGGGTTCTATCCGGTTTACAGCTCCCGCACAAACGCCCTGTATATCTTCTTTGTTAATCAATTCATCCCGATGATTCCATATCATCCAGAATCCCGTTCACCGCATCTTTAATTTCATCATCAACCTCCACCACCACCAATCCTTCATCCGGCTGACCGTACAAGACCGTGGTTCCCCTGGAAGCTAACTTAATTGCCGCCAATGTTATAAGATCCTCTTCACCGTCCACAAAGATCACCGTATTTTTTCCGGATTCCAACGCCTTCTGCACGCCATCAAATGCTTCCCCGGTCAGGTAAGACGGGGGATTCCCCACCCTGATCTCCCCCCCATCCCCCGCGTATTTCCTTATGATTTCCGGAATTCCAACAAATTTCCGCCTGATTTTTCCGTCGCAAACACAAATCTTCGGCCTTAAGCCGGCATCCAGCGCCAATTTACTTGTTTCATCCCCGACGCAGATGATATCGCCTTTGTTCTCTAGCGACTTAACCAATTCCGAGATATTTGTTACCCTGCCGAGAGGTTTCTTTAGAATCCGTCTTAGATCGGATGTCAGTCTTAACATATAATTAATATTGTATTTGTGCTTAAAAATATTTATGGATTAAAATGCGGAATATCGGGATAGAACTTATCGCAAGCATGTTGATAATCTGGGGCATATTACCGTCAATTAATACCCGGGGAGCGTGCGTTTATTGTCTTGCGATCGTGTGTATAGGGGTTGTTTTATGGGTGATAAGCTACACCCACTTGGATATAAACCTTAAGCGTTTAATCCTTCAATGGGATGCCGCCGTGGGGATTGCAGGGATCACCGGGTTAAGCGGGGTTTTAATTATCCTGTTAACCGCGCTTCTCAAATCCTTACCTGCCGCGGCGGTTATTGGATTATTCGTATATATGGCTTCAGTGTACCTGTACCTGCAAACGCATGAGGAATATCATTCTTTGGGAAGAAGGGAGGGATACGAACAACGGAGGCGGGAGAGACCCTCGCAGAGAAGACGACAGCCCGCCACGCAAAGACAAATTCGAAGACGCGAACCCCTGCGCACAAAAGGTTTCTCAAAAGTAAGCCCGGCTGAATACTCAAAAATCCCGGATGATGCGATTGAGCCGTTTACTCACAGCAAAATCCATGATCTGATTTCCGGGGGCAATAGTATTATGAAATGCAATGAATGCGGGGCGTATTATGATAAAGAAGTCTGGGAGTATTATGGGAAGATCTGCGCAAGACTTGGCTGCGTAAATAAGCCTGTATAGCGATTATTGTTTTTAACTGCACCCGTTATGTGCTTTAACTATATTGCTTTATATACTCGTATGTTCCAATATATATTATTTCTTGATATTTATCGTCCTAAAAAAAGATGTCTCTTGCTGACTTATTGCTAAATGAGGAAAAGAAAGAACCGACTACCTGGGTTAAAGCGTTATTGGGTCTGGCCATAGTTTCCGGGATCATTATCACCGGGGCGTTAACATACGCTCCGACGGCGGGAGACAATGAGAAATCGGATCCCGGGAATATCCCGGCGGGTATGGTGGGGGGCGATATATTGGAGTATTCAGGTAATTCAAACGCATTCGATGAAGAGGAAAGCGTTGTTGATTTTGACGAAGAGACCGCAGACTACGCAATTGAGGACAACACCCCTGAGAAAATAAACGATCTAGATTCCGACGGGATCCAGGATGATCTTGATAATTGCCCGAGTACTTTAAATCCCGGGCAGGAGGATAATGACGGTGACGGTGCAGGCGATGCCTGTGACGCTAACGATGACGCCGATAAAATTTTAGATTTGGTGGACAAATGCCCGTTTGAGAGCGAAACTTATAACAATTATCAGGATTGGGACGGCTGTCCGGATAAAAAGCCGGTAGACGTGAGAATAATAGCAAAAGGGGATATGTTTGATCCGGAAACCCTGGTTGTTAACAAAGGCGATCTTGTCAGGCTGGATATAGTAAACAGGGCTGATTGTACTTCATTTTCCATATTCCCGCTGGGAGTTGATAAAGTGCAAATACCAAAAGGACAAACCACTTCGATAGAATTTACCGCGGACAAAGCCGGGACTTTTAAATATTTTTGCCCGATTTACTGTTATATAGGTGCGGACTGCAACGTATGCGGATGCGGCAGCGGATGGACGATATGCGACAACGTGGAGGGATATATAGTCGTGCAGTGACATTTGATTATCTTTTCTAAGAACATGTTGTTAGGACATGTGCCGGAGCAGAGCTCCGCCGCATGAAACAGACCATCCCGACAGTTTCGTTAAACTGCGGATGAAAATATATTTAAATACTTGTCTAAAATAATTTATAGGTAATCTGGTATGGATTTTCCCTGATCGCCTTATTCTAAAATATAAAATAAAGTGGATGTGGTATCCTCAATACTCATGGGAATCCTGCAGGGAGTAACGGAATGGCTGCCGATAAGCAGCTCGGGGCAGGTTATGATGGCGATGATGAATCTGCTTGGTTTGGAGCCCGACAAGGCATTTTCACTTGCCATTTATCTGCATACAGGAACTCTGCTTGCCGTTACGGTCAAGTTGAGGGAGGATATTATAGGGGTCATTGTTTCATTACCGAATTTCAGAAAGGACCCATTGGTATTATTCCTGATTGTTTCAACCGTATTCACTGCCATAATCGGAATTCCCGTCTATATGGTGCTTAAGGAGAACTTCGCGGGATTCCACGGAGATCTCGTAACCGCTCTGATCGGACTGTTCTTAATCTTAACGGGGGTTGTTCTGAGATTTTCTTATAAAAAAGATAAAGCAGAAAGGAAAATCAAGGACATAAATGCAAAGGATATGATGCTCCTGGGTATTGCCCAGGGATTCACCATTCTTCCGGGCATTTCAAGATCCGGAATAACGGTGGCTGCATTATTATTCAGAAATTTCAATTCAGAAACCGCATTAAAGCTTTCATTTCTGATGTCAATTCCCGCTATTATCGGGGGCGTCGGATTAGAGTTTGCGGGGGGCGGCGAAGGCGGCTCCATACCCATAACGTCAATCATCGCGGGCATCGCCGCAGCGTTCATTTCCGGGTACCTGGCGATAGACATTCTTTTAAAATTCGCTAAAAAAGTCAGGTTTGATATGTTCTGTATGTTCTTCGGGGTAGTGGCAGTGGGGGCGTATTTGATCTTTCTTGTCTAATCGCCCTCTTCTTCAAAGAAACTCTCGTCCTCCCTGATTTTATCCATTAACCTATCCATCTTTTCAACCTTCAGAAGCACGATGCCCGAGTCATCCTTTCTTTTCATGACAATGAGTTTGGAGCCCGTGCCTATATCCAGATCCCTTCTCAGGTCTATCGGAATAGCGATCTGACCTTTATCGCTGACTGTGACCATCCCGTAAAATATTCTGTCATGGGTGCAAATGCCCTTCTTTTTCATTTTTTATCAAAAAATTTTCGATTTTGTTAGCTAAACTTTTGCCGATTCCTTTAATTTCCATTACGCCGGATATTCCTTTATCCCGGTAGATTTTCTCAATACTTTCCTCTAAATCATCTAAAGCCCATGCGGCTTTTCTGTAAGCCCATTCTCTATGCCCTCCTTTTCCCGACATCTGCATCTCCCTTGCTTTAAGATAAAATTTCTCTGCAGTTTTTTTATTGACCTGCAGTTTTTTGGGGTAAAAATTTACCGGTCTGGGGATATGGGGGGTTAATTTATACTTCTGACAGTATTCCAATACCTTCTCATGTACCTGTGCTGTATGGTCGGCCAATAATTCAGGGTTTCCATAGATCCGGTTGTATTTTGCACTCAAATCAGGATCATATTTTTCCAGCACCTTATAGAAATGGGTTTTAGAGTAACCATGGAGCGTTAATCCTCCATCCAGGACATAGCGTCCACCGCACTCTTTGGTCTTTTTTATGACCTCCTCAATGTTTTTTTCATCATCATAAATAAAAGGCAGGATTGGCATAAAAACCGTGCCCGTTAAAATTTTGTTTTCCGCTAACTTTTTCATTGCATTAAAGCGTGCGGAAACCGGCGGTGCGTTTGGCTCAAAGATTTTGCGGGTTTTATCATCGCAGGTTGTGATAATTGACCAGCAGACATTTAAATAGGTTTTCTTATTGATTTTTTTAAGGACGTCTAAGTCCCGCAAAAGCATCCGGGATTTTTCATTGATAAATACAGGGAAACTTAAGTCCAGGCAAACCTTAAGCATTTTCCTGGTGTATTGATGCCTGAAGTCAACTGGCTGGTAGTTGTCCAGATAGATTAAATCCCGGGGCATGTTTTCCAACGCCTTTCTTAGCAGTTCAGGTGCGTTCTTTTTGACTTTTATGTACTGCGAGAAGGGATCAGCGAAATTGAGCACTTTAGGGTCAAGGGAGGATTTATGCGGGTTGTATTTCCCATCCCGCAAGTAACAGTACTCACAGCCCCATTCACACCCGATATAAGGGAAAGCCGAGTATTTATCCCAGAACCACCCCCCATCGCAGTGTTTGTGAGTGTTGAGGATGGCTTTTGACTGGTATGCCCTGATACCTGTCCTGGTTATGTTCTCTATTTTCAGTTTTTTATCTTCATCAATGTAAGTTAAAGCTTTTTTCATCATCAATCCGGAAATATTTTTCTTGAGTTTGATCTGTTTATATAGGAATTCCACCAGGATGTCGGGATGATGTCTGCCGATTGTCTTTAACCCCCAGCCGATGCCTTTAATTACATCAACCTGCTTCTCCTCCATATATGGTTCAATTAGCTTCAGCAGTTTTCTGGTTTTCTCCTGCTCATCCAGGACTCTTTTGCTGAAAAAATGAATTGCTACACCTGCGCTTCTCTTGACCCATCTGTTTTCATCTTTCAAAAATTTCGCAATCCAGGGAAGGGTTTCGTCAAAGTAATCAATCAATGCCTGACCTAAACAGCGCTCGCCAATTATGTCACAGGCATACCATACATCGCCTTTAATTATATACTTGCGGCTCTTTTCCATTACTTTTTCAAAATTATCCGGCAGAAAACAGATCAATGCCTGTCCGACAACAACAAAACCGCCCATAGCATTATAGTCAATGATCTCATCAAAACTTCTGAAAAATTTTTGCGGCTGACTGCTGCCTGCCCCGCCAGTTTCTTTACCTAAAAGGTCAAGTTTAAGAAACGGGCATTTTGTATCAAGAAGCGGCCTGAGTGTGTCAACAACCTCTTTATCTTTATCTGCTGATATTAAATTGACTGCTTTTTCGGCAAGCGCCTTAATTTCTGCGTTAGATATACTTTTCGTCATTTTTTAAATCTTTTTTGAACTGCTTCACTTGTTAACTCACGAATCGCACCGGAGGCGACCCAGCGGGCTGCCCTAAAATCCAGACGCCGGATTTCTTTAGCTGCATTTACGGCTGCCTTATTCAGGTTCGGATTCCTCTTTCCTATATTCCTCAAAGCCCAGTTGACGGCTTTCTTAACGAAGTTTCGCTCATCCGTTGCTCCATTTTTGATAATGGGAAGGAATTTGATGAATACCTCATCCTCTGCTTCCTTGTCGTGCTGTGCCAGGCAGGCGATGAGAGCAAAAGCCGCACGCTTGACGAACTCCTCCTTGCGATTTGACCATTCCTTTATCTTCTCCTGCACAAACGGGACTTTCTCAAAGAGGTTCATACACAACTGGTCGCAGACATCCCAGGAGTTGATGTCCTTTACCCAGTCCTCCATCTGCTGCTCTGTAACCTCCCCTGGATTGTCTATCATTGCAGCGAGTATCATCGCATCAGGTATGCCCGTTCTCCAGAGATTCAAAGCAAGATCATGGTTCCTGCCTATTTCTTTAGCCATTCTCCTGAGGTCTGGGATTGCGACCCCTAACCTTTTTTCTCCTCTAATTCCATACCTTGCCATACCTTCCACTGCTTCAGGATTGGACATTGATTTCAGTTTTTTTATGGTGCCTTCTAGCTTTCCTGTTTTGTTCATGGTCTCATTTCAAATGATAAATTTCACCTATTTTTAATGGCACAACCTGAATATTTGATTTATATTCCGCTTTCTTCTTGAATTCTTGAGGATCGGCATTTGAGCGATGCATGGGAATTACAATGCAGGGTTTAATTGCTGTTGTTGCTTCAACCGCCTCTTGAATATCCATTGTAAATGTCCCTCCGATAGGAAGTAAAGCCACATCAACTTTTCCCAGTTCTCTCATCTCTGGTATAAAATCCGTGTCTCCAGCATGATAAATTGTTTTATCTTCTATGGTTATCAGGTAACCTACACCATCCCCCTTATGATGAACTTTCTTGGTAGAACTGCCTTGCTCGGTATTGTATGCCTCAACAACCTTTATTCTTATATCTTTAACTGTTATATCATCTCCGGGCTGAATTACCTTTATGTTACCGCCTATTCTTTCAACACATCGTTCAGGAGCTGCCACCACTGTCTCTGCATCACGAATTTTAGATAATGCAGGTGGCTGACAATGGTCTTTATGAAAGTGGGTTACCAATATCAGATCACCCCTTTCTTCAAACTCACTAACTGGCACTCCATGTGTCCTGAAGTAACCTGCGTAACCCGGATCAATATATATGGTTTTATCTTTCGTTTTTATTTTAAACCAAGAATACTTAGACAACCATTTTAATATGGACATTTTTTATTTAATTAATTCTATGTCAATCCCAAACACTTCCTTGAATCTCTTCCTACCCTTTTCTGTAACTTCAAATACCGTCTTCCTTCCTTCTTTTGGTTTTACCCATTCCATTTCGATTAATCGCTCAAATAGCAAGGGAGCTAATTTTCCACCCAGCTGGTCAAAGCATTTTCCCACCGAGGGCAAATAATATTCCTTCTTTGTTTTTGGTGTCATTTTCTAATTACGCCACTTATCATAACAAACAATTTCCTTCAATTCCTTTCTATTTCCGGACCATGCAATTCCTATCGTCTTATCCACAAAACCTGTTTTGGGATACCCCACGGGAGTTAACCCAACAACCCTTATCTCTTCAGGAATATCTAACAACTCCTTTATTTTGGCTTCATCAAAACTCCCGATCCAGCATGTTCCTAAACCGAGGTCTGTTGCGGCAAGTATTAAATTCTGCATCGCGATCGCAACATCAACGGCATAATAATCCAGACCATAATGGCTTCCGGATTTTGCAGGATCGCCGCACCCAACAATAATTAACGGCACATCCTTAAGCCATGTCCGCGTGAACTTCCCGGTTGTTTTTCTTATTTCATCTTTGAGTTTCTCATCTTTAACCACTATAAATTTCCAGCATTGTTTGTTTGCCCATGACGGCGCCAATCTTGCGGCATCCAAAATTTTTTCCAATATTTCATCGGGAACATCGTCTTTTTTGAATTTTCTTACACTCCTCCTCCTTTCTATTGCTTCCGATGTTTCCATTTCTTGGATATTAAAAAATAAAAAAGGAAAATCATTTCGGCTGAAACGCATTTGCGGGGCATTTCTCCACATCCATATCCGCCTGCACCTCATGCCCGAAACAATCCCCTTTGGTTTCATCTATCTCCTTATAAAATTTGCATTCACTGCATGTTGCCATTTTCCTTTTTTTCTTACTTTTCAAAAATTTCTTACATTATATAAAAGGAGAGATAAATATAAAAAGGTTTTCAAAAATCCCTATTTTTTTGTCCTGATGGCTTTCTCTTTTCTATACTCCTTGGTCCATTTCACCCTGCGGGGCTTTCTCTTCAACTTCAGGAGATTCTTCTCGCACTTGCTTGAGCAAAAGTACAGCGCTTTTGCCATGCGAGTCCAACCATCTCTTTTCTCTTCTTTCTTATCGGCCGCGCTTCCCTCTCCGTCTCCACCAGGTCAACAATGTCCCCCACCTGCACGGGATTTTTAATATTCCTCAATAACTCAACCCCCTTGTCGGATCCCTCTAAAACCTTGCATGTTACCTGCGTTACCTCGCCGTACAACCCCGTTCTGCCAATGATTCCCACAACCTGTGATTTAGCCATTATGTTATTTATTAAAACAAGAAGTAAATAAAAAGATCAAATGAAAGAAATACCTCATGTTCCTTCCGGGATCCCATCAGCTTGCTCCCTCCACCTTGATAACCCTGAAAGGCTCCCCTCAAACTTAGGGATCGCCGATATTTTGACGCTGATCTTTCCTCCCGGATACCAGCCGCAGTACTTTAAAATTTCCCACACTCTCCTGACCTTGCTTCTGGAAGAACAAACCCTTGAAACCAATGATTTGAAAGAATTTATGGAAAAAAATAATTATTCAAGATCAACCCTGTATGGGGAGGTTATACCGAAACTTGTTTATTTCGGGCTGGTGAAAAAGGGGGTTATAAAAGGAAGGGGAAAGCCGATAAAACTAACCTTATCGTCAAATTTTTCGGAAATTCTGCACCGCATTGCAAGTTCATGGGAGATGATAGTAGCGCTGTCAGGAGCAAGGCAGTGATTATACCAGTTTAGCGACTCCGGCAACTTTATCATCCTCCTTCAGCCGCATTATCCTAACACCCATGGTATTTCTGCCCTGCGTGGATATTCCGGAAACGGGAATTCTTATAACCATCCCGTCAACGGAAGTTATGAGCAGTTCATCATCTCCATCCACTGCTTTGACATTCACCACCCCGCCATTTCTCTCATTCGTGATGATGGTGATAATGCCCATGCCCCCCCTCTTGATTCTCCTGTATTTTGAGAGGGGAGTTTGCTTGCCGTAACCATTCTCCGTGATGCTCAATATGTTAATATCCCTTTCAATGTCATTTTTGGATACGCTGACCATACTCACGACCTCGTCCCCCTTCCTCAATCTGATTCCCCGGACTCCGCGGGCGGTTCTCCCCATCGCTCTAACATTTTTTTCATTAAATCTGACTGCCTTTCCGTTTTTTGTTGCAAGTATGATATCGGAATCCCCGTCTGAATGACAGACCCCTATCAATTCATCCCCATCGTCGATATTTATTGCCCTGATCCCGGTAACTCTCGGATTTGAGAACGCCGAAACCTCGGTTTTCTTTACCACCCCGTTTTTTGTTGCAAATACAATAAAATGATCGTCCATTTTTATTAATTAAGAATAAATAATTAAATGTACATAACATCATCAACTCCCCCTTCGTCACGCGCCTGTTTAAACCTCCTTACCCTCCTCTTCAGCGATTTCTTTTGAGCCGGGTTCATCCCGACAAAATTGAAGTCGTGCCGCAGTAACCGGATGAATACCGTATCCGGGAGAATTTCCAATTCCACCACACCTTTAACCCGCAGTTTCTTGAGAACCTCTAAAAGAACGCTCTCCTTGATGTTAATTTCACCTTTCAATTCCTGCAGATTTACGGGATATTTCTCCTGCAAAAAATTTAAAATTCGCGCCTCTAAACTGTCCTTTTTGATCTCTATCATCTCTTTAAAAAAATAGAAAAGAAGAAAATTAAATATTTTTCAAAACAAAATCTGTTATGTACGGCAGCTGGAATGCTTTTCCCTCATATGCCAGGTACGCACAATACAGATAAAGCACTAAAGCAGCCAAAGCCAATAGGATGAGCAGCAGATAGAGAACGGCACCCAAACCAAATGTAACAACAGCTATTATCGTTATAAACACCCACAGTACTATAAATACCACAATCAATGCCGCGCCGAGAATCAAACTCTGAAGGGCATGAAATCTGGCAAATTTATCCTCCCTGGCAATCAGATATATCAAAAGCGGCGCCAGGAGACTTATAAGTATAGACCCCGCATATGCAATCGCCCCCAACATCCTGCTGTCGTCTTTTTCCGGTTTTATGTCCTTGATTTCTTCAAACATTTTTTATTTTTTATCTTATAACATTTAAAAAATAAAAAATAAATAAAAATAAAATGGCTAAAAACGATGAAAATGTTGGTGAATTAATCGCAAGGGTTGTTAAGGACTCCGGTTTGTCCCATGAGGAGGTAAGGAGGAGAATGGATGAGCGCATAGAAAAGACTCACGGGCTGTTAAGGGATTCAGGAGCCATTTATGCTGTTGCAAAGGAGTTGGGGATCGATCTGGTGCAGGAAGAGTTGGTGTTAACGCCTATAGAAAAAATCGAGCCCCAGAGATTTGTTAATATACTCTGCAAGGTAAAGCTTGTCGAGCCCGCGAGGGATTTCCAGAGAAAGGACGGTACTAAAGGAAAGGTTTCTAATGTTCATCTGGCGGATAACACCGGTGAGATCAGGATGGTTTTGTGGGATAACATGGCCAGGATGGCGGAGAAACTGGACAGGAATGATATAATACTGGCGAGGAATCTCCGCTCGAGGGAGGGAAGTTACGGCATGGATTTGCATGTGGTTTCTTTGAGTAATGTTTCCACAAACCCTGATCTTGAGAAATTGGGTTTGAGTAAAAAGGCTGCCGAATCTATTAAGGATATAGAGATCAAAGAGGAATTAACAAAGATTAATGAAATCGAGCCGGATATGGCATCCCTAAATATGTTGTGCAGGGTCAGTGCGTATTATCCGACAGCGGAGTTTGAAAGAGAAAACGGGAGCATAGGAAAAAGGGCATCCTTTATAGCTGAAGACGATAGTGGAAAGATCAGGGTCACGCTGTGGGGTGATGATGCGGATATAAAACTGGTGAGGGGGGATATTGTAAAAATAGAGAACGCATACTCAAGAGCAAATGTGTTCGGGGATGAGGTCCGGACAGAGGTTCATATAGGCAGCAGGAGTAACCTGCAGGTTCTGGAAGAAAAAGAAGCTAAAGAGATTGAGAGTAAATTTGAGCAGCTGGGGCTCAAACCGTTTAAAACGACCTATAAGGTCAATGAACTTGAGCCGGATATGAGGAATGTAAACACGATCCTGAGGATTAACGCCGTATATCCTGTAAGCACGTTTAAACGCGATGACGGCGGTGAAGGCAGGAGAGCATCGCTTACCGGAGAAGACGATACTGGCGAGATCAGGGTAACGCTCTGGGATGAGAATGCCGATGCAGCAGAGGGACTCAAAAGGGGGGAATTCGTGAAAATTGAAAACGCGTACATAAGGGAAAACCCCGGCACAGGGGCGCTGGAGCTGCAGGTAGGAACCTACGGCTCAGTGGAGAAGACGGATGAGAAAATCGAGGGCATTAAAGAGTTCAAGGACACCTATAAGATCGCTGAGTTGGAGCCGGGTTTGAGGTTTGTGAATCTTTTATGCAGGATTAACAACTACTATCCCCCGACAGAATTCGAAAGATATGACGGCACCGTGGGGAAGAGAGCGTCTTTTATAGGGGAGGACGATACGGGCAAGATCAGGGTTACCCTATGGGACGATCATGCTGAAAAGGAACTGGAGAGGGGGGATATTGTGCGGATAGAGAATGCTTATACGAGAGAGGGGTTAAGCGGGGAGGCTGATGTCAGCGTCGGAACTTATGGCGGGGTGATAAAAACAACCGGGAAATCATCCGATCTCGGCCTGGAGGAACTTTCTGGGATTGAAGAGATCGGGGGGATAA
>MCBC01000114.1 GCA_001723855.1 Candidatus Altarchaeales archaeon WOR_SM1_86-2
AGGGAATTCACGTTGAACGGCGGTTTTACCTTACCAAGGTAATTTATTATCTCTTCACCGCTCAAAGCATAACCAACCCTAAGCCCCGCCAACCCGAAGGCTTTAGCGAATGTTCTCAGCACAATCAGGTTATCATATCCGGAGATTAGAGAAGCAATTGAGTTACCGTAAAATTCAACATATGCTTCGTCGATAACCGTGATTTTTCCGGAATTAAGGATTTGCTCCATATCCTCCCTGCCGATAACCCCCCCGTCCGGATTATTCGGAGAGCAGAGGATTACTATATTTGATTTCCCGAATCTTTTGTCCCTCTCGAATCTTTCAACACTGAAATAAAATCCAGGGTCTAAATTAATCCCGTAATAGCGTTCATTCAGGGCTTCCGCCATCAGTTTGTACTCGGAGTAGGTCGGGTAAACGCTTACAACCGGCCCTTTGAATGTTTTTACTATCATATCTATGAGTTCATCGGAGCCGTTGCCCGCTATTACATTTTCAGCCCCGCAATCGCAGTACTCAGCAATCCTCTGCTTTAACTCGGCATCCCTGTAGGGGTATTTGTAAACCGATCCGGCATTCTCTCTTATCGCTTTAATTACCTTCGGCGACGGACCGTAATTATTCTCGTTGGATGCTAACTTTATATACCCTTCTCTTGTTTCTCCCGGGGTGTAGAGATCCAGGTCTTTTATCCATCCTCTCAGGTAATTTGATATTTCCATCATTATTTTATAGTTTTTTCACATGAGTTCATATTTCATGGATATCCATTTGCCGAATACCGGATCGTCAATACTATAAACTGCATGGGCATCTTTCGAAACTACCCCCTTTTCTTGTAATGACAGAAGATAGGTTGAGGCAGCAGACGCATTCATCCCGGATGCGTCGGAGATCTCCTTTGGAGAATGTTTATTACATGCGATTGAGATAATAATTTTCTGCTCGTTTGGAGAAAGAGAATTAAATTCTTCAATGAAAATGAGATTTCCTTCTTCTTCCAGCGTATTCTTAACTGCGAACTCAATGTCTTTTAGCTCGATCATACTCTTGTTGACAGAGTTTATTTTTTTGCCAAATAATTGAATATAGAATGGAAACCCCTCGGTGATCTCGTACATTCTATCAATACCCTCCTCTGTGATGTCTTTATCTATATTTTTTTTAAGCAGTTCTCTAACATACTCTTTCTTTAGAGGCTTTATCTCTTTTAATACAAACTGCCTGTAAAATGGTGATACAGAAGATAAAACAACTGCCTCCATGGTCTTTCTTATGGATCCGGATATACACAGAACCGTATTTTTCTGTTCCTCGTGAATGGTTCTTATAACCCCGACAATATCCGCCCCGATTCTTGAACCATTCTTTAGATCTATGATAAGCGGGAATTCATCCATAAGCAGGACACACTTGGTTTTTGTCTCGTCTGCAAGTCTCTCGGGAAGTTCAAATGCCCTCTTTATGAGTTCTCCGTAATCTCTTGCTTTTTCTTCATCAAATGTAAGCAAAAATTCTATATCCTCCCCGAGTTTCATACTGATCTTCATCTCTTTGATGTGTTCCCTGATAACAGCAAGAGGTGACATCATCAGGTCCTTTACCCTGTACCTTAATGGTAATCTTTGCTTGTATGCCGTAAGCACCTCGGTTGAGAATTTTTTAACGAAATTTCCCACCGTCTTTGGTGCAAGTTCAAATAGTGAGAAGTAGATTACAACAACATCCTCTTTATCTTTAAGTAATCTCTCCATCTCTTTTAATATTGATGTCTTCCCAACCCGTCTTTTCCCGTATAGTGCAAAACCCATCTGGGATTCTTTATCCGAGAGAGTATTCAACATTTCCGCAATGATCTCTTTTCTGTCTATAAAATCCTTTCCTTCCGCCGGCTTTAATGTGAATGCCATATCAACTAATTTTTTTTAGTCTAAAAATTTTTAGTTCCCCCTATTTATACATTAAAATATATAAATAAATCACTTCCATTTCAATTGTTCTTTATATGTCGAGTGGGGTTTGAATTTTTTCTCAAATAACGCATCCCCGAGTATGTCTATTTTTTTTCTATGTCTCCAGCGCCCATTCCGGCATCCCTGCAGTAACTCAGATAAATGATCCCATCCACATCGAAGCCCATGATCTTTGCGGCGATTGTATCCGCTGCAAGGAAATCGGTGCTTGCGATAGCGCAGTTAACCCCACCGGAGTGCCGTCTGCCGGACCGTCGCCCTCCATACCCATTAAGCCGTCAATCACATTTAAATGCTGGGGAATTAACTTTGCAAGTTCAAACAGTTTGAGGCCTTGTATCCTTGATGCAGCGCTATCTTATCGTTTCCCGGGAAGCCCCCCTTGTGAATCTGCCCCTTATCTTACCTAATCGAAATAAAACACAAGAATGAATTAACTAAATAAGCCCCTTTCTTTCGCCAAATCATCCAATGATTTTACTCTACCTTCATTTATCGCCTTTCTGCTCTCTTTAATCATTCTCATCGCTTCTTCATCCCCTAAAATTTCAATTGTCCTCTTCATTGACTCATACTCATCCCTGGAGATGGTCACATAGGTGGTTTTATGTTCCGGGCTTTCAAATAGTGCAGGCATTTTGAGATATATAATATATATTGTCTACATAAATAAATAAAAATGCTTTATAAATTCAGTGCCACCCGATCAGATAACAAATCACCGCCGTTATGATCCCGATCGCCAAAAATCTCAGCCCCGAGATAAACATATTTCTGTTTGAAACTCTTCCGAGATAAATCCCGATGATAAATAAAATAAATAGCGCGGTTATCACCGAACCCCCAATGGCCTCATACGGGGGTAAAAACAGGAAAGGAACCACCGGGATCCACGCAGCAACCATTGGAGAGATCCCGTGCACAAAACTGCTCCATAAAATAGCAAATTTTTTGGCATCATGTATGATCGTGCCTTCAAGTTTGGTGAGCATACTGTTCTCCAGCCCCCTGAGTTCTATATCCCGCTCTATTCTTTCGCTTTCATATGCCCCGAAGAACGATGAAATCCCAAGTCCTACACCCATTGCGATCCCGCTGGCGAATATTATATCGCTCATGCTCTCATCAAACTCTACGCCAGCGGAAGTTGCCCCGGCCAGTGCCCCAAGAACCAATGCCAGTGCCGTCAATGCCCCGTCAAAAGTTCCTATTACAAAATACCTCCTTGATAAAGGTCCGAGGTGTGCAATCCTGGAATACTCCTTTATCTCTTCTATGCGATCTTCTAATTTATTCATCGAGTTTTATTTAATGCTATTTGATTAAAACACCCCCGTAACCCACAACCCGCCCATAATCCCCGCTTACATCGCCGGATGTCATGTACTTAACCAACTCCGCTTCTTTTGCCCCCAGTTCTTTACTTGCAGCAATCATCGCTGCAGTCGGAGCACAGCCGCACATGGAAATGTTCAATTTCCATACATCCTCAAGCAATTTTTCTTCATCCAGTCTCAGAACATCATCCAATGCTATCCTGTCCTTCTCATTGGCTGCCTGCTGGGGCTCGTAGTGCGTTAGATCGGAACTTGCTATCACCATAACCCTTTCCCGGGTCTTTTTAATCCCCCGGGCAATCGCTTTTCCAATATCTCTGCATACCTCTAATCTCGCATCTGCCATGACCACCGGCACGAGCTGGAAATCCTTATTGAAGTACTGCAGGAACGGGATCTGCACCTCTATGCTGTGCTCTCTTAAATGTGCTCCAAAGTCGCTTTTCAAATATTTCGAATGGACCAGTATTTCCTTCCCCAGTATGGAATCTATAAGCACGTCCCCAAAGGGCATTATCCACTGCCCGTCCAGCATTATCGAGGATGCTTTACCAAGACCGGTGTGATTTGGACCCAGGATCACAAATGTATCAATGCCCTTAAGATTTGCCCTGGAGTATGTCGCCGCGGCGACTGCACCGGAATACACATACCCCGCATGCGGTGCCATGACCCCGATAACGTCATCTTTTTGTGCGTCCCTCTCGATGTATTTTTCTATGCTGGTATTCAGATCTCTCGGGCCTGCAGGATAAAACATCCCCGAGACAGCTGGGTTTCTGATCATTTTTCAGATTTTCAAGTTGATATCATGAAGAGTACCTGTTGTTTGATCCTGTTTCTCGCACTCTCATTTCTGAATTCTTTTACTTCATCGAGTAATCCTGCACCGACATTAACAAACTTTTGTTGTTGAGCGGCCATAAATCCAGATCTGAAAGATTCTAAACTTTTAACTCCTCCATCATAATCTTCTTTGTCTACGGAATCAACTTTAGCATGCGGAGGAAAATCCTCCCCGATACAGTTAAAGAATTCCGCCGCATTATCCTCCGATGATTCAACTAAAATCATCACTGCTTGCTTTTCGTCTTCTTTTATATTCTTTGCGTCAAATTTTTCAATTTCAAAATCATCTGCAAAGCTCATCAAGAATAATGTGCAGCCAACATCATGAACCTTTTCACCTTTAATTAAAATTTTCGTATTCATTTTATAAACTCTTTTAAAACCTTTACCTGTATGATTTCTGTCTTCTGTGTCTTGGACCCTTACGGCTCTGACCTGGTTTATGCGGTTCAGTGTGTCGGTGATCGCCGGCAATTATTGTTCTGTCATACCCGACGTAAGCCTCAAGCAGACCCTTTCCCTTACCTCTCTCCCCTCCGCCCAAAAAATCAACCAACCCTCTTGCAATGGATGACCTTACTGCATCTGCCTGTCCCATAACCCCCCCGCCGCGGACATTAACTGCTATGTCGATCTTATCCAGGTTCACGAAATCCGATGCAAACAGGAGGGATTCCTCAATCTTTAGTTTTGCAAATTCCGGCTTGTACGAATCCAAGGGCACGGAGTTAATCCTGGTCATCCCTTTTCCCTTCTTAATCGTTGCCCTTGCTACAGCCGTTTTTCTTTTCCCTGCCACATGTGATATATCCGCCAATTTTTATAAATTATATTTTTGATAAAACTTTTTTTTAAAAGTTTTTGTTATTAATTATAAAAAGATTAAAAAGATAAAAATATAAAATGGAACTTAAAGGCAGTGCCCACAAATTTGGCGATGACATAAACACGGACCTGATCATTTCAGGGAGATATAAGTTTAAAACCCTTGATATGAA
>MCBC01000115.1 GCA_001723855.1 Candidatus Altarchaeales archaeon WOR_SM1_86-2
TCCATTGTTAATACATAACCCCTGTTTTTCATTTTAAATATATTTTTAATTAATTTAATTTAGATATTTGTATTTGGATTTAAAACTTAATAATTAAAAAATTTAATTAAAATTTATATTTTATTTTTTTCAATTTAATTACCCGCAGTAATATGTCCAGAAATCAGGCGGTGCGGAATCAGTGGGTGAAGTTTGCCAGTTTCCATAAGTATCTGTGGCATTAATGTAATACCAGAAATAGTTATTATTATCTTGCGGAATTTGTGAAACTGTTTGATAGTAACCTCCGCTAAGGAACATATTTATTGAAGTAAATCCACTTCTTGATACCGGTTTTGAATCGCTTACCTCATAATACAACTTAACGCTTGATATTCCGCTTGCATCAGTGATGCTTGCGCGGACATTAACTTTCTTAGTACCGGTTATAATCGCACCCTTCGTTGTGCTTGAACTTGTCCACGCATCCGGCTCATCCTGTTGAACGCCTGATATTGACGGTGGAGTAATATCCATGATACAGTCAAAGTCATCCCCGTCGGTATCCCCGTCGCAGTCGTTGTCAATGCCGTCCGCGCAATTCCCGTCAGCAAGGGACTCTGTCTCAGCATATCCTCCGCATGAACACGAGCAGTCTGAGCAGTCATCAAATGAATACACGCATGAAATCCCTGAGCAATAATAGTCCCTTTCATCAGAGCCGTAGCAGCCATCCAGTAAGTTACAATCAGAACATGCCGCACATCCGCATTCTGTATCAATCCCTGCGCAGATGTCAACGCACGACCAGTCATAATCAACCGCACTGCAACTTTCGTTCTGGCATGCTGTACAGGGCGATGAACAATCAGGATCCTGGCAGTCAATCAAAGTATCAGCATCATCATCTATATCATTAAAACATAATTCTGTGCAGGGCGGGCATTCAGAATCTTCACAATCAATATCTCCGTCGCAGTCATCATCTATTCCATTGCCGCAAACCTCTGCGGAAGGACAATAAGGACATCCTGAGCATTGTAAAATATCATCACAGTCAGTTAAAGTATCACAGTCATCATCCAGGGTGTTATTACAAATACTCTCAAAGGTATCAAGAGGACAGTAAGGGCATATCCCATCACAGGAAGCATCGTTGCAGTCAGTGAAGTTATTGCAGTCATTATCAATGCTGTCGTTGCAGAATGTAATATCACTGTTTTCAGGCGCTGTGCAGTGTGATTCGCTGAAACATTCATCATCACAGCAATCCATATCACCGTTGCAGTCGTTGTCTATCCCATCCGAGCAGTTTGTTTCACTTGCAGCGCAGCAGAAGTCGGTTATCCTGCTGCATGCTCCGGTGCAGCACCACCGGTCCCACCATGTGCTGTTCCATAAACAATTTTCTGTTTCACCCAGGCAGTTGTAGCATTTAAAAGAATCATCAAAACATGTTAATGCACCGCAGCATTCAGGACCTCCCGTCGGCTGGCAGTATTCGCCTTCATAAGAACAGTTTTCATAAGTCGGAATAGTATATTCATTCCATCTAATCAAATCATAAACACTGTAATTTATAGCATTATCAAGGTCTATTCTAAAATAATCAATCCCTGTCTCATTTGTTCCGATTAAAGGATACCCTGTTTCATTCCCGCCAAAGTATAAATAATCCATGGCAGTTAAATCAGAGGATACATTTACTCCGTAGTAATTGAAACGCTCAATACTTAAAAAACTCTCAAGCCCGATTGTGTTGTTTGTCTGTATCCTGTATTTTTCTGTCAATACTTTATTTCCTTCCACCCTGTCAAAAAAACTTGGTCCCGTGTCGCTTAAATTATAACACACGAAAAGTGAACTGTCCGTGTAATTACCGAGTTCTGTGTTAAGTTTCCATATGCTCATCGGGGCAATCTCAACAGTTATCGCCCATATCACGGGGTCTTTATTTTCTGCTTCTGCGAAGGGGTCTGTTATTGAAAAACCTGCTAACGGGTAGTTTGTTCCCTCAAGGTCATCTATGATATCAGAAACCTTTATTATAATGTGCTGGACCGTCTCCCCGCCGCCGCAGGCGCCGGTTGTTACATTCCAGAATTCGTCCTTGAATAATCCTACGGCAGGGTCGTTTCTTTTAGAAACATAATGCGAGTCGTATTTGCTTGTATTGAGTTCACACGAATTATCAATCGTGCAGTGGTCGCATATTTTAAATTGTACTGTTGCATTGGCATAAGATATATTTTCTGTTTCGTTAACATAAGTCAGGGTCATGTTGTAGTCCCCTGTGTCAGATGAAGACGCAATTAAATGTATATTTTTAATTTCCATCGGGTAATAAAATTCATGACTCCAGGTTTTATTTGTTTCAAACTGCGGCGATATCCTGCATTTAGGTGTTTCCGGGAATAAAATCCCGACAGGGTAGTGACCGTCGTCGCAGGTTTGCAGTACAGGCGAAAACCACCTGTCGCCCTGCATGACAAGACAGGTTCCGTTTTCATGGTATATTGCGCATCTTGAGCCGGTGCAGTAGCCCTCTGAGTCTACATCTATGAAATAATATTTTGAGGCAAGCGAGATAATGAAGTCGCCTTCGCTTATTTTATGCATTCCCGAAGGAGTTGTTAAATAAGGGATGCCTACAGCGTCAAGCGCGCTTCTTACGATTTGAGTATTCCAGTTTGTTATTATGCCTCCGTATTCGCTTAAATCATCGTTGTACGAGCCGTTCAATAAATCAGACACATCGTCGTAGTCAATCACAACTATTTGTGTTTTATCGGCAGATGCCAATTTGTAAATTTCAGACATATTATCAATACGAACGGCTTCTCCGACAACCCATCCCCATCCATGGGTTCCTTCTGCCATTTCTTCGGCGTGCATTTCTATTTCACAGGCATGCACCGCCTTTGCCACTTTGCGACCCGTGCTATCCGCATATAGAGGGTCTTCAAGACCCTCCAGGTCTGTCATAAAATTTACGGTTACATCAAACAATGAAAAATAACACATCCCGGTGGCGTCGCTTATATTCACAGTTAAACTAACATCGGATGTGAAATTAAATGCAGAATAGGGCGTGACTTTAAAGTTTGTCGGTGCCATATTAACATCAAAGCCCGCAGACCCCGCATGCATGGCGAGTTTTTGAATCCATTTTTCAAGAGTATGGTTCTTCATGTATTCGTTTTGAACGCCGTAGAGCGTCCCGCAGAACATCAACTCGGCGATTGCCGCTTCAGCCCCTACTCCCGAGTAATTGAAATTTGAGCAGTGAGGGCAGAGTCCTTCGTTGCAGACAAATGTATAATCAGGTTCTATTACATTCTGCCCCATTATCTGGTTGCTTATTGCATAAATTGATGCTCTTCTTCCCGTAATCATAAGTCCTCTCTCAAGGTCAACTTTTGTATCCTCAACAAAGAAATGAAGCTCGTCACACCTGACTTTACCCGTGATATCCTCTATTTCAGTTTCCGTGAAACGGGAGGTAAATAATATGAAAAATATCAATATTAAAATTAATATTATTGCACTTAATGTGTATATGTAGCCCTTTTTGTTTATGTTCATCTTCGTGAATTTTTTAAATATTTAATTTTATTTTAATTTTAAATCTCACATCCACACAACGAGTTTAAACTGCACCGGACCCCAAAGAGACCTTATATTTTCCACTTTAACCGCGTCAATTACCATGTTTGTGCTGTTGAGGTCAACCGGGTTGAGTTTTCCTCCATCCCCCCACTCCCACCTACTTGTACCATTCATTAAAGCCACTGGTTCGGAATTTTGATCGTCAAAAGCATTGAGTTTATCTAAAAGACGCATCAAGGCATCATCTATTGCATCATTCTCCGGGTCAAACCCGGCAAGGTCGTCAGGTATCGGTCCCCATTCGTCTATTGTATAGTTCCCGTCCCATCCGCCAACCTGGTCTGTGTCTATATAGATTGTTATGTTCTTGCTTCCGGATACCTTCCCTGCGGGGTTTGCATAAGGAACATAAAAGGTAACAATCGGCTCATCAGTACCCGGGTCGCAGAAGTCATCACATACCTCACAGAATTCGTATGTTGGCGCCCCGCATACTGGCAATATAATAAATCCTTCACATCCCGGGCAGGTTGCATTGCATCCTGCTCCGCAGCAGTAAATTACAGGACTGCTCGGCGGAATACTATCAATTACCACATTAACCGTGCAGTTTTCACCGTAGCAGAAAATCGTTGTGTCCGTAATTTTATTGGATTTCACGTCAACAACGCAGTTATCCCCGAAACATCCTATGTTGTTGCCGTTATTTTCTATTTGCTGGCTTCCGGTGTCAACGCTAACCGTGCAGGAATCTCCACAGCATATTATATCAGCACCCTTTAAAATATTATTACCCAGTTCAATTTCCGTGAGACACCCGTCGCCGCAGCATGTTGCAGTGGTGCTGTGCTCGGCGCTTGCCCCCTGGAGGTTGTTGCCAAGACCAACCGTGCAGGGACCCTGCCCGATGCTGCAGCACATTAAGTCAACATCCCCTAAAATATTGTTCCTCACACCAAGCGAACAGTTTAAACCGTAACATACCTGAAAGCAGTCCTCAACATTGTTTTCGCCGCTGTCAACCACGCAGTCTTCCCCGACACAGCAGGAATCGTCCATGCTGTTGCAAAAGCCGTGCCCGAACGCGTCAGTCAACCCAACTTCTAAATTGCTGCAGTCAATTTCATCCCATACCTCATCGCTGAAATTCAAACCCCCGACAACCGTATAAGACCTTGCCACGCTCCCCACGACCGGCTTGTTTTCACCGAATCCGACGAGGAACCTTGAGGAATGCGTAATAACTGTTGCATCCGAATATTCCGGTCTTATCCCATAGTCGTCGCTGTTGGTTATATTTGTTATGACCGTTTCATTCAGATATTCATTGAATTCAACGATTTCAAGTTTATAGCCGACATTCTGGGGGATAATGAAATCCATGTATTCAATTGAAAGGTTTTCAGCCGCCTCCAGCGATTCGGGCGTTGATATTGACCATCCATAACCAATTTCATCCAGGACGCCCACCTTGTTTAAAACATCCATTGAGTCCTCGGCTACATAGTGTAAATTTAAAAAAGCGGTTGTTGAGGTCTCGTCCGGGT
>MCBC01000116.1 GCA_001723855.1 Candidatus Altarchaeales archaeon WOR_SM1_86-2
AAGCATTGAAACAACACGTACTACAGGATCCACATATTTTTCCTTCCTATATGCTCTGACTTCTTCTTGATAATCTTTGAATATTTTATTACTAGCCCCTTTCAACTTCTTTCTAAGTATTTTCTTTTCATTAACAGAGTTCTCTATGTTTTCAACAATAATTTCAGGGTATTTATCAAATATATCATATAACCATCCTTCCATAAGCATCATCAACTTAGGATCTATACCTTCCATAAATGTATGTACC
Source organism: Candidatus Altarchaeales archaeon WOR_SM1_86-2 (assembly GCA_001723855.1). The sequence continues at coordinate 251 of MCBC01000116.1, forward strand.
ATCTTATCTTCAGCAAAGGGAGTGATTGAAGCGCTTGTTTTAAAGTCGATTTTTGCAGGTCTATCGGCTTTATACTTTAGTTTGTTATTACATACTCCCTCCATAAGAAATGATTCTAGTGAAGGAAAAGTGTCATCCTCTCCAAAGCCAGCAATTACGACACCGGAGATACTTCCGCTTTTAATGTGTTCGGGAAATTTTGAAAATAAACTCGCTGCGATTTTCTTCAACTGATTTGAGTGAGTTTTAGAGATTGGTAATTCTTCAAAAAATTCTTTTATTACTTTCTCTATTGGCTTATTAATAATCTTTTCATATTTGTCAATTATGTTCTTATTGTAACTTTTTGGAACTGATGGAATGTTATCTATTTTTTCCCATTTTTCATATTCTGTTTTTATTATTCCGGATACTATCTGTTTTATTTCTTTATCAGTAATCCCTCCTTTTTCATTGATATTCGATTTGATGCTCGTTACGATTTCTTTTCGAATAAATCCAAAATAGGAGTTGATAGAGTTCTGCAAATATTCCTCCTGCAAAGAATCAGGGAACAACGAATTTCCATTATCCAAAAACTTTATAAAATCAGTGGAGTATTCTTTCAATGTATCAAATTTCTTTTTACCTATGTTATTCCTATAAACCTTAATTATTGTCTCCCATGGGACACCCATAAGCATGGCATTCCCATAAACCATTATTCCAACAGGATAGTACTTAGATAAGCTAAAAAGTTTATTGGCAGAGGTAAAAATCTTCTGACCAGATTCTACAGTCATTGTAACTGCGCTATCAGATGCGAGGGCTATTGCCTCTTTATTCATTATTGCAATTTCAGCTGTCATCTTATGTTTGTTAATTATTTAATCTATATAAATTAAACTCATATTTTTAAATTTTCATACACTTAGCCTGTTAAAAATCACTCCACTATATGTGCCTTCTCGTTATTCACCCTTGTCTTTATAACCTCTCCTTCAAACGCCTGCCAGGCATCTCTGATCTCATCAGCTCTATCCATTGTTAACGCTGCTACTGCGGGCCCTGTTCCGGATAACCCCGCTGCGATCGCTCCCGCATTCAATGCCTCAAGTGCTATGTCCGGGTCATTGTTCGTTGTTGCCGAATACAGGAGCCCGTTTAATGTCAGCGCTGCATAAAGATTTCCCTTCAATGCCTCATTCCAGGCGATTTCCACTTCCCTCTCCAAAAGCTTCATTCTTTTCACATCAACGGAATGCGTGTAGGTCTTTTCCTCTGGAACGAAAATCAAAACATCCAGTGTTTCCATATCCCCCCCTTTCAATATCTTCCTTTCCGTATTATCGGTAACAACATAACCCCCGAAATACGCCGATGATGCGTCATCAAACGCCCCCGTGATGGTAACTTTGGCATCAATTGCGGCATCTATTCCCAGGTTGATAAGGGCCAGGTCATCAGCCTCTCTTATATCCTCTTTTTCTGCCAGCGCCCCGTAAATGCCCAGGACAACGGCGTTAGCCGCCGTGCTTGAACTTTTAAGTCCCCTGGCAATCGGGATACTGCTTTCTGTTTCGATTTTTGCGCCGTAATCGGCATTAAAGTGATCAAGAACCTTGCGGGCACATAATTCAATAAGAGTCGTGTCCTCACCCGGGGCATCTTTAATTTTTCCGTCGATTTTTCCGGAATCGTCCAACTCGATCGCTGCTTTGGTCCACAATTCAATGCCGAATGCCGCACCCTTGCCGGTTGCGATGGCATTTATTATCGTAGCGGAGCCGTGACATATCGCAGTCGTTTTCATATCTTTGTTTTAATTTAAATTAATAATAAAATTAAATGACTATGAAATGAATATCATATGTTTTGATCTGGAAGGTCCTTTGTCGCCCCAGGATAATGCTTATGAGGTCATGGGCCTGGTTGAGAACGGCCACAAAATTTTTGAGGTGATAAGCCGCTATGATGACCTTCTGACCCTTGAAGGGCGAAAGAATTATGAGCCGGGCGATACTTTAGCACTGATCGTTCCGTTTTTGATCTACCACGGCATAACAGAGGATGACATAAAAGAGGTTTCGAAAAAAGCAAAAATTGTTGAAGGCACCAAAGAAGCGGTTTCCGAACTTAAGAAAATGAACTGGAAAGTCCATATTATCTCAACTTCCTACCAGCAGCATGCCTACAACATCGGGGGGCAAATTTCCGTTCCGGGGGAAAATATCTCCTGCACCAGATTTCCGCTGAACAGATACAGGGAGGAATTCAAAGGGGACAGGGAGGCATTCTTGTTAATAGAAGGGGTGGAAAGTGAAATAATAAACTATCTATACCCTGCAGAGCCGCAAAAGGACGAGAAAATCAGGGACCGCCTGGACAGGTTTTTCTTTAGAGATCTCCCGCAAACAAAGATCGGGAATGTTATCACAAAAATGAGCGTTGTCGGGGGACAGAGAAAGGTTGATGCGATGAACAATATCCTCGAAAAGCATCACGGTAGTTTAAAAAATACCGTGGTTGTCGGCGACAGCATCACCGACTTCAAGATGCTGAAAACCGTAAGAGACGGCGGGGGGTTAGCGGTTGTTTTTAACGGGAATGAATATGCCGTTCCATACGCAAACATAGGTCTCGCCACCACTAACATGCAGGACCTTTTACCTTTGATTAACACTTATATGGAAGGCGGCAAGGAAAGGGCGATTGAATTGGTCAGGGGGAAGGAGACAAAAGAAAAGCCCCCGCACATGCATTACCTGGAAAATGCAGACAAAGAAAAGATAAACATGGTTGTAGAAACTCACAAAAAATTCAGGGCGCTGGTGAGGGGGGATGCCGCAAAGCTGGGGTGAGGTTTTTTCTAAACATGCCCGTGGTGCCCGTGCTTTTTCCTGACCTCTGTGAGCTTATCGTGGGTGTGTTCATGGAAATGCAGGTGAATATGCCCCCCTTCCGTCCCGATGGTCTTTGTAAGATGCTCGATTGCGTCGTCAATTGAAAGAGGCAGATTTGCTGGGTCGTAACCAAAACACGAGAGAACTTCAAATAAAATCGCAGTGTCGGGAATATCAAGGTTTTGTGATTTTAAAAGTTCCGCATTCAAGAACATATCTCTTGTTGTGCCCTCCCCGATTATCGTCTTATTTAAAATATAAATCCTGTCAACGATATCGGGGACAGCGTTTAAATCGTGAGTCGCGGTTATTATGGTTTTTCCTTCTTCCTTCAGATTTTGTATGATTTTAATTAAATCCCTTCTGCTTTTCGGATCTAAATTAGCGGTTGGCTCATCCAAAGCCAGTATTTCGGGGTCCATTGAAAGAACACCTGCAAGGGAAATCTTTTTCTTTTCACCAAAACTCAGGTGATGAGGGCACTTGTTTTTGTATCCCTCCGAGAGGCCCATATTTATCGGTCCGAATGCAACATCATCAAAAACCGTTGGGGAAAAGAGTTGATCATCCGGATCCTGGAACACCATTCCAACCCCCGCTCTGATTTTTTTTAGATTCTTGTTCACGTCCATGCCGAGAATTCTGACGCTTCCGTTATTACCCTCAAGAATTCCATTTAAATGTAAAAGCAAAGTTGTTTTCCCGGAACCGTTTGGTCCTATCAGGCAAACGCTCTGGTTTTCAAAAACATCCATGTTAACGCCTCTCAGCGCCTCCGTGCCGTCGGGATAATCGTAAGCCAGACCTCTTATTTCAATTACTTTTTTCATTCTTTCTTGTTAAAAAATTAAAATTAAAATTAAAAAAGTTAATACTAAAAAGAAAACGTCAAATCGCTTGATATTGAAATCATCCAATGTTTTTATGCGCCCGTCAAATCCGCGGGAAAGCATCGCTGCATAAACCCTCTCCCCTCTTTCATAGGATCTGATGAATAACGTGCCGATGATGTCCCCAATGGTTTTTATGTGCCACAACCTGCCGTGATTGCCTGCCGCTCTTGCGTCGCGGGCCGTCTTCAACCCCATTATCTCGTCTGCAAGGATAAAGAGGTAGCGATACATAAAGGATATGATCATTACCATAACTTTAGGTATTTTCAATCTTTCAAAACCCTTCAGAAGCTGCGGGAAAGGGGTTGTGGAAACAAGAGTTATCATTGAAAGAACAGACAGCCATGATTTTATCAAAACGTTGAAAAAGATCAAAATACCCTGATACGTGATTGCGAACTCTAAAGAGCCAAACGAGTATGAGCCCATAACTTCTCCTTCCTTTAGAAACGGTATGAAGATCGCCACAAGTAAAACAAAAGGGATTACAACAAGGGATCGCTTAAAAATGAACGCCAGCGGGACTTTTGAGATCACAATAATCGAAAACATCAGCAGAAAGTAAAAATAAAATTTCTGGAACTCAGTTGGTGAAGTAAAGATAACAAAAAAGATGAAGGAAAAGAACCCGATTATCTTGACTCTCGGATCTATGCTATGAACCCTGCTGTTCAGGTGGCTGTATTTATCTAAAAAATCGTGATGCATCTTACTTCTTTAATACTTTCCCTATGCCGACTGCTAAAATAAACATCAATAAAACTCCAATTAGCCCGGAAAGTGAAGCAGCCAATGCTTCATTCTCTATCCCCGGGATAACATAATCCGGCATCGGCGACTCAATGATGTCTTCGCCCGCGGTCGATTCCTCCATCTCTTCTTCCCCGCCTAAAATATCTATCGCCACCCTCTCCAATCCATCTGGATGGGAGGATGCAAGAAGGGATATTACACACCCCATTATTAACGCAGCCCCCAGTCCATATATCCAATATTTCTCCATTTTTTTAAATTTTTTCAAGGTTAAACAAATCCGGTCTTACCTTCAATACAAACGAAACCACGGCTATCGTAATTCCTGCTTCAATCACCCCGATTATTGAATGTATCGCAACCATCCCTATCAGCGATTCTTTTAGGGGAAAGACCCCCGATGCAGCAAGTTCAATGCTGCAGGCGGCAGATGCCAGCACAACCGCCAGCCATGCCGCAACCCCCGCTCCGATTAATATTCCTTTTTTGCTGTCCTCGCCGATCACTCTTCTTACTCCTCTATAGACATAATATCCAAATATCGTTCCAATAAGCCCCATATTAAATATATTCGCTCCCAGGGCTGTGATCCCGCCGTCCTGGAAGAATACCGCCTGTACTATAAACACTGTCGCCATTATCACCGATGCTGCCATTGCTCCTAAAAAACTTGCGGCTAAAACGCCTCCGAGCATATGTCCTGATGTGCCTGCTGCAACGGGAATGTTCAGCATCTGCCCCGCAAATATAAATGCCGCTAAAACACCCATCAGCGGAATATGCTTATCCCCGAGTTTCTTGTTTACCTTCATAATCGCATACCCAAGTATTATTAGGGCTGTGATCCACATCCCTGCCCATATTGGGAAGCTTAAAAAACCATCTGGTATGTGCATTTTTTCTTGTTTTTATTTTTATTATTAATAATTTACATTTATTATATATAAAGTAACACTATTTTAAAATTAGTATTACAAATATAAAAAATAAAAAGGTAAAATGAGTTAAATACATTCTCCGCCCTCTCCCCAGAAGTCGCATTCATCGGATATGCCTTCATCAACCTTTCTGTGAAGGTCACATAAAATTTTCTTCTTTCTTGCCTCTACGCAGATCGTACAGATGCCCTTCATTATATCAACAGGGGACATATCCTCCGTAATTATCCTTTTAGCAAGTTCTGAGATTTTTAATTTTATTTCCCCCGGAAGTTCGATGTCGCTGCCTCTCTTACCTGATATGTAAAGTGATACCGCTGACGGGGTCATGCCTAAATGCCTTGCCGTATCCTTCTGTAAAATATTTTCCCCGTCAAGCGCTTTTGCAACTTCCGATCTTATCGCAGGCAGCAAATACCATACAACCAGTTCGCACGGTGATTTCATGTTATCAATTGTGATTTAAATTTAAAAATGCAGAGGTATTTGAGATTGACGATTGTTAATATTTGACTTGACAATTGTAAATATTTACTTTTATTTTTATTAATAAAATTATAATAATTAATAATTACAAAATAGGAGAAACCAAAACATTAAAAATGGGTAAACTATATGACGAATTGTCACGGGATATAGAAATAAAGCACAGCATGCACGCCTGTATGGACTGCGGAACATGCACGGCAATTTGTGCCGCGGCAGAATTTTATGACTACAGTCCAAGAGAGGTGATGGATATTACCCAGTCAAGGGATGATGATAGGATAAGAGAGCTTATAAGTTCAGATAAGATATGGTACTGCGGGCAGTGCCTCTCGTGCAAGCAGAGATGTCCTCGCGGAAACAATCCCGGGGGAGTGATACTTGCGCTTCGCCGGCTTTCTGAGAAAACAGGACTTTTTGCTGAATCGGAAAAAGGAAGACAGCAGTTGATTGCCAAGCGGCTTTTTGGAGACAACATGCTCAACCGGGGATATACTTTGTTAGCAACAAATCCGATACCATCTCATTTCCCTGAACTGGGCGAGGACTGGGAATATTATCACAAACATATGAAGGAGATGAGGCAGTGGTGGGGTGTTCCAATGGATCTTGAAAACAGCCCGGGATGTCACAGGATGATTCCTGAAAAGGATATGGAGGAACTCAGGGCAATTTACAAGGCAACGGGTGCTGTTGATTTAATGAACAAAGTTGAGGAAGGAATGGCGAAGAAATTAGGCGGTAAAGAAGAGGTTGAAAAATTCTGGAAGAGTTACCAGGAAAATGTTGATTCGCGACTTTATAAAATTAAAGATAAAAAAGGAGGTGAATCAAAATGAGAAGAGAAGGAAAAGCAAGGGTCTGGGACAAGCACCAGAAAGCAATCCCCTCTGTTGATAAGCCTGGTGGGGATAAATGGGGTTTTGTAAGAAGTTGTCTTTTGCAAGCAGTAGCACCCTTTACGGAAGGCATTTTACACAAAGTACTAACAGGCAAAGGTAAAAAAGGTCTTGGTATGGACATAAGAGAATCAGCAGGACATACATCTTGCGGAGCCATAGGTTTCCATGGTGATGTGACAATGCTTGAAACACAGATGGTTGTTGCGGCAAGAAATTTCTCGCTTGCTCATTATGAACTCGGGGTTGATAACTTCTTCTGCACCTGTGTCACATCATTCGGAAATTATTGTGAGATTATTGAACTGTGGGAACACGAACCCGAACTATTGGAATATACCAAAAAGACACTTGAAGAAACAACAGGCAGAAAATTCTGGATGCCCAAGGTTTCCGGCGGCAGACCATCAGTTGTTCACGCAAGCGATGTAATTTATGCCAATATTGAAAAAATTGCAAAGAAAGCAGAATTTAGTTTAGACGGTGTAAAAGCAACAGACCACCTTGGGTGTCATTATTCGAAAATATTCCCTGATGAATCCGTGGGAGGAGGAGAATTCCCGCAGCTTCTTGCCGGAATGATTGAAGCATACGGCGGGGAACTTGTGGATTACCCCGAAAGAAGGCACTGCTGCGGGATGGGTTTTCGGCAGTGTGCAATTCCCGAGAACAGGGGTTATACAGCCGCATGCGTCTATAAAAAGATGAAAAGTTTGAAAAAGACAGACCCCGACTGCAAACTCATGATTACAAACTGCCCGGGATGCGGCGTGTTTTTAGATGCGGAACAGGGAACGATTGCACAGGTAATGGGCGAGAAATTTAATGTTAATATCGTGAATTACGCACAACTTGCAGGACTTATGCTCGGCTATGACCCTTTTAAGGACTGCGGCTTTAATGTTAAGGCTGTTCCAATTGAGCCGCTGCTTGATAAGATCGGAATCCCGTATGATAAATCAAAGACACCACAAGAGAGAAGAAGACCGTTTGGACCAAAATGAAACTGTGTATCCCCACAAAGGGAAGCGGGGGAATGAAAGCAGAAGTTAATCTGCATTTTTGGAGGGCACCAACTTTCACGATAGCAGATACAGAAAAAAATGACGTAAAGGTTATGGATGACACAAGCCGGCACATTGGCGGCAAAGGTTATCCGCCGGAGACAATGCAAAGAGATGGTGTGGAGATAATGCTCTGGTCCGGTCTTGGTTGAGGACAATCAATATGTTTGAAAGTTTTGGATATTTGTTTTTGTTGGGGCAATGAAAACTGTGAAGGATGCAGTTGCTATGTGGAGGGAAAGAAAACTTCCGGAAGTAGCTGATGCAACTGTGTGCAGAGAGCACAGACATAACTAACTGATATTTTAATCCAATCGACTATATAGCGTCAAGAATCAGTTAGAATATGGGTAAAATCTGAATCGTTTGTTCCCTTCTTTTTTATGGTGCCATCATAAGCACCTATTTTTTTGGTTTTTAGGT
>MCBC01000117.1 GCA_001723855.1 Candidatus Altarchaeales archaeon WOR_SM1_86-2
GATATTCGCCATCTTTTTAGTTGGGGAAATTCAGGCGACAACAACACCTGCGGCACGACTTACAACTGGACAGACACAAGTGCAAGTTCCGGGTGCAGATATTCTTGTGTAGCGGGAAACCCCGATCTAACTCTAAACTCATCAGACATTTCATTCTCAAATCCAGATCCAACAGTAGGGGAGACCATAACAATAACCGCAGCGATCCATAATCAGGGCTCAGCAGATGCAACCAACACCAAGGTTCGCTTCTACTCTGATAATGTGCAGATTGACGGAGACCAGATGATTGCCTCGATTCCTGCTGAAGGAACTGGAACTGCTTCTGTGCAGTGGACTGCGGCGCCTGTTGGTAACTATGTTATAAAGGTTGTGGCCGATCCTGATAATGATATTCCAGAATCTAATGAAGGAAATAATGATGCCTCCAAAGGAATCGAGGTTAAAAAGGCCCTCACATTCGTGTTTGTCCCCGTCAACTGGGATGATTCCATAAGTAATTTTGACACCGATGCACAGGTACATTTTGCGTTTTTGAATAGAATATTAAGTAATCAAACTGACATTGAAGATAATTTTATAGTTGAGTATGATACATGTCCTAACTTGAACTATGTACTACCTCCACTTCGCTTCTGGAAAGGAATCTGCCGATTCCCTTCCCCTCTTTTATCTGAAATTAGATCACATGCATTAAGAAATGGGCATAGTGGCATAAGGTACATTGGTTTATCAAATCAATGGCCCTGTGAAGGAATAGTTGGAACGGGTGAAATGGGATCATCCTCTGTTTTTGTAAATACTAATTCCGTAATAACTACCCCACATGAAATAGGACATAGTTTGTTCTATCTTTGTGATGAATACAATGCATTTGATCATTGGAGAGGAGGTATACATATAGGTGGCTGTCCTAATGACTATCCTGCTACTTGTAGTCAACTATGTCTTGTTGGAAAGTGCTGTCCTGGTGGAGATGTAGACATTGATAATGATGGTGCAATCGATGGCCATTGTATAATGGGAGATGGTATCGCTGGCTATTGTAATATGAATCTAGGAAGTGATTGTATTACCAAAATAAATAACAGACTAATCGAACTAGAAAATGATCCAGAAATGTATCAGATCGCTTTGTTGGTCTACAAAACAGGGCATATTGTTGTTGATAATGTATATCACGCACCAAGTGGGATATTAGAGACTTATCCATGGGGGGACTATACTCTAATAGCTCTATCAAAGGATGGAAAAACCATATATAACACAAGTTTTCCAGCAGTATTTCTGGCATTTATAGATCCACCTCAAGTTGTAGATGTAGTTCCAGTGGTGGTTTCTGTACCATACTCGCCAAACATTAGTAGTTTTTCTGTACTTTATAACAGCAGTGAAGTAATATCATTCAAAATAGAAACAAATTGCATAGACAATATTGATAATGATAATGACGGAACTATTGACTGTTCAGATAGCGATTGCTCTTTATCTTTAAACTGCCGTAAAATATTCTTTTCAGTTTTTCCAGATAAATATAGATACGATCCAAATGAGGAGGTTGGATTAACAGCACAACTTATGTACAATGATATTTCAGTAACGAGTGCAACAGTTAAGGCTGAGGTAAAAAGACCAGATAACTTAACAGATATTATCTATTTATTTGACGATGGTTCGCATGGTGATATAGAAGCAAATGATAGTATCTACGTCAATAAATATACAAACACTACTATAAGCGGAACATATATTATCAAAACTACTGCGAATGGGACGATAGATGGAATTCAGTTTATTAGAGAAAAGGATTCTTTAATAGTGGTGCGAGAAGTTCCAGATTTGACTATTTCATCAACAGACATTGCCTTTTCAATTCCAGTAGATAATGAAAACATAACACTTATGGCAACGATACATAATACCGGTGATGCAACTGCCAATAACTTCTATGCTCACTTCTATGATGTAAATGAAACTTCAAGTATTCTTATTGGAGAACCTATAATCACTACAATTTCATCCAAAGAAAGTATAACTACATCTATATCATGGAATGCTACATGGGGGTTGCATAACATATATGTTTTAGTGGATCCATATGATTCAATATTAGAGAGCAACGAATCAAATAATATAGCTAATAGAACAATTAATGTTCTTGCTCTACCAGTAGCCAATGCCAACGGTCCTTATATTGGAAATGAAGGTTCTCCAATAACATTCAATGGCTCTGGTTCCAATGATCCTGATGGGATAATAGTCTTATATGAATGGGATTTGGATGGTGATGGCTTTTATGATGATGCGAGTGGGGTTAATCCCAATTATACATTGAATGATGATTATTCTGGAACCATTGGTCTTAGAGTAACTGATAATGATGGCTTGACTGATATAAATGCCACTAGTGTCACAGTGAACAATGTAGCGCCAATAGTGGATGCTGGAGCCGACATGACTGTTATAGTTGGAGATATGATCTCATTTAACGGCACATTTACGGATCCCGGATGGCTTGATACTCATACAGCGGTATGGGATTTTGGTGAGGGGGTTATAGAGGAAGGGGTGGTCAGTGAAGAGAATATAGAGCCAGATTCAACAGGTAATGTCTCTGGAAGTCATATCTTTTCAGATGTTGGAGATTATATTGTGTACTTGAATGTAACAGATGATGATGGGGGGGTTGGAATTGATAATCTTGTTGTGCATGTAACCTATGCGGACAAGCAGGAGTATATGTTACACGTCATTGATAAAGCTAAGAGCGGTGCATGTCCAGACGGGGCTGGTTCTTGCAAGCAACCATTAGAAGGGGTTCACTTCAAAGTTTTTGACAGAGATATAATGGAGCAGTTAACAGGAGTGAAGAATCCTAAAACAGAAGAATATGGAGATGTATGGAATGAATACTATCTAAATACTGATATTTCATCTGCCAAGATTGGTAGTTGTATTACAAACTCAGATGGGATTTGTTTAGTTTACGAATATTACAAGGGAGACTTCCTGATTATTGGAAATTATACAACGCCAGAGAGCGTAGTGGTTTTGGATGGGAAGCCAAAATCACCAGAGGACTGGGAGGACACTAACGGAGATGGGTTAGAAGATACGGCATTAAAAGACTTTCAGTTGATTAAGGTGATAGATAAGGATGGCACAATCAGGTATAAGAAAGGTGGGAAGACAACCATTAAGGGATCATACCTCAACCTGATCTACCCAGATCCATGGATTGTTAATGATACTTATGAGGTCATATTTGATGCAACTCCAGATGGAGGTTACTGGGAAGCCAGCATAGAGTTATTCCCACCAGAAGGTTTTGAAGCAAACCCAAAGGTATTGAATGCAACAGTGAACAATAGTGTTGAAGTGAACTCATCTTATGTAACTGAAGTTGGCAGTAAACTGGATTCAATGAAACTCAAGATTAAATATAAACACAAAGACAAGGATGGTATTAAAAAAGAGGGTAAGGTAGAGGTAAGTGTTGAAGGTAAAATAAAGGGGTTAGAGAAAGTTGAAAAGAAGAATCTAAATGAACCGCAATGGTATTTTGCGACTCTATGGATACCAAGTTCGATTGCAACAATGACTGTTTTGACAATAGTTTTCAAGAGGAAACTCGGTTATAAAGTAAAAATTTAAAGGTGAAGAGAATGGAAAATAAATGTATTGGTGCTGTAAATGTGTTTTGGGAGAGTAGAGATGGACGGGATGGAGAGTTTTTTCGTCCCATGGGGGTTACAGTGGATTCGATCCCAATAATAGAACAATCATTGCAGATGCAAATAATCAACAATTCGGTTAATTGCTCATGATAAAAATGTTAAGTAAAAATGGAAACAAACCAAAAAAGCAAAAAAGGACAAACAATTAAAAAATTTTTGAAGCCCGATCGAAGGAAGATACTATTAACAATTATAATCACAATTTTTAGTTTCCCATTGTTGTACTCTACAATGCCATCACCTAGAGAACCGGTTATTAGTCTAATACTCCTATTCTTATTTTTCCCTTTTTTTGTTCTATCGATTATTCTATCAATACTATGTGATTTTAGTGGGTATGATGCACTATGCAATTACTCTCTAGTGTTCATAATTGGCTTCATTACCGAGATAATTTATTATTACTTGATTTCCTGCCTAATAATCTTTATCCATGATAAATTCAAAGGTAGAAAGGAACGAATTTCACATTAAGCCAGATAAATCTATCGATCACTTTAAGAAAGAGTGGGGGCACGCTTAATATACCATAGAGGATGCAAATAAGCGAAAATGACAAACAAAATGAGTCCATTTAAAGCATCACACCAATCAATAAGCAATTATCGCACCGGAATGCACTCGCATTCCAGGCGGATGCATCCGCTTTTGTTCTTATTTCTATTTATTTCTATAATTATTCCAATAACAAATAATGACAAGTTGAAAGGACATAAAAAGGACGAACTAACTGTGGAGTTAATCGAGGCTGCTGTCCCGATTCCCATAACGGTCAAGGGGGATGACATAAAGGTTCTGGAATCCAGGGAAGATGGGGGTGAGGTTAAAATTCCTTTTCAGAGATCATAATCTTTCCATCCGATGTTGAGTTAATAACCATAACATAATACCCCTCTGTGCCCGGTAATGTCGAATTTTGATGTAACTCGCCCTTCGTGATAGCGTATATGTCATTGGTCCCGTATAGGATTTCTAAGCCGATATTTATGGTTTTGCCATTGGCGTATGTACTGCCCGCATCCGCCCCAGGGGGTATCCTGATCTTAACCGTGGTTTTTGTCGGGTGACCGTGAATGTATACAAAATCCGCAGCCACCTTTAATGTATCCACCGCTTGAACCGCTGTGTTAACGTTCATCTGATAATTGGTCGTTATGGTCATATAGTTTGCAACTGCCAGCAGTATCATAATTATCAACAACGACAGACCGATCATCATCATATACTCGGTGGATGTTTGACCCTTGTTTCTCAATTTTATTTTTAATATTATAAGAAAGAAAAAAATAAAAACTCAATCCATAAAATTCTTGATTTCCCCTGGATTGACAACACCCTTTTCTGTAATAATTCCAGTTATATATCTTGCAGGGGTCACATCAAAGGCCGGGTTTTTAGCGTTTACATCCTTGGGGGCGATACTCTTATCCTTCAAAATCAAAACCTCATCTTTGCTTCTTTCCTCAATTGGAATCTCCCCCCCGTTTTCAATATTAAAATCGACGGTGCTGAAAGGAGCGGCCACATAGAAGGGAATGTTGTTCTCATGCGCGCATAACGCCTTTTCATATGTTCCAATTTTATTTGCCACATCACCGTTTTTTGCAACCCTGTCCGCCCCAACGATAACCAGATCAACTTCTCCTTTATGCATAAAGTAGCCGGCTGCGTTGTCCACAATTACCGCATGCTCTATATCTTCATTGAACAACTCCCATGACGTAAGTTTCGCCCCCTGAAGTCTCGGGCGGGTTTCATCAACGAGTACAAAAATGCCTTTTCCGTCATCCCTTGCGGACCTCATCGGTGCTAAAGCCGTGCCGTGATCCACTGTTGCCAGAGCGCCTGCATTGCAGTGAGTTAAAATTTTAGCTCCGTCCTTTATTAATTCATTTCCATACTCCCCGATCTTTCTGCAGGCGTCAACACATTCATCCGCGATCTGTTGTGATTCTGAAATCGCTAAGTCCTTTGCTTCCCCTGGATTTCTTGCATTATGGATCGCATTCATGACCCTGCTTGTGGCATAGAATAAATCCCTTGCGGTTGGTCTTGTGGACTCTAACAAGTCCTTTGCTTTCTTAACATACTTATCAAATTCTGCTTCAGACCCCTTTAATTTACGTCCTTCAATGCATGCCTGTGCAAGCCCATACCCCGCAGAGACACCAATCGCGGGGGCTCCTCTAACAACCATGGTTCTAATCGCATCTGCCACCTCCTTATGATTTCTCAACCCTAAAATTTCAAATTCGTGGGGGAGTTTATTCTGCTCGATCATCCTCACAACTCCATTTTCCGCATCAAATTCAACCGTTTTATAATTCTTTATTTTGCCGTTTATTTTTACCTTCATCTTTACTACAATTACAAAATTTTTAAAAATAAGAATCAGACTAAGAAATAATCCACAGCTGTTTAGAAGTTAAAATTCTTGGGGTATACAGTACAGAGCACATCATTTCCTCCTCACAATGAAGATTATAACAATCAAAATCAGGATGATCACACCCGCTATGATAAGCAACAACTTCATATCAAACCCTGGCTTTTTGCAATCAATATCTTCCTCTGCCGAGCAGTCAGGATCGCATTTTCCGTCTTTAACGCCATCACAGTAATTGTCTTTCCCTCCAGAAGGACAATCATCCGGGCAGTTCTTGAAATTTTCATTTGCATCACAGACGCCGTCACCGCAGAGTCTGGCTTCTTCGCAGTCAGGATCAGCCTCTGGCGTACAGTCAGGATCGCATAAACCGTCTGATGCGCCGTCACAATACATATCCTCTCCTGCAGAAGGGCAGTCCTGCGGACATGTCTTGAAACTTTCGGGTATGCCACATGTGCCATCCCCACAAGTCGTTTCTTCAAAGCTTAATCCCATAAGTTCAGTAACCTCTGCTTCCGTCCCATCTGGAAGTGTACAAACAGTACAGTCCCCGCAAATTTTCGGGGTGCAAACACCGCAAATTTCTGAATTTTTAACATTTTTCGCTCCGTAACCTTTAACAGAGCAATAACTCCAGTTCAGTGCCGCCGTACCCTCCAGAAAATCCCATTCATCAACTCTTTGCCCATCCGGGAGTATGCATATCCCTCGTTCGTTACCCTTGGCTGTAATTTCAATGCCCCATTCGTATCCGAGTTCCCTGCAATATACTGCTGCCGGATCTTTTAGTGCAAAAACCGATACGGAACTCATGGTAACCAATACCGCGCATATTAAAAAGATACCTGATTTCATTTTAAATTTTAAATTCATTTAAAAATTTTATATTAATCTGGGACCTTGTGTATCCCTGTTGCATAATATGTATACTCTATAATGTTGCTGCATTGATGATCGGTGTAAGGAATGTACCCATATCCGTCTATGTGCCATACACCGCCATTCAGCAGGCCGTTAGCTTCACCCCAGCTGTTTTTTATTATCCAGCAGCCGTCTTCCCCATAATTATCCAGGCACACATCGCTTTCATCATCCCAGCCAACGATAACAATTGCATGCCCTGCATCATCAGACCAGTCATCTGTTCCTGATACAAGCGGCCCGCTACAAAGTAAAGCTCTCTTTACTTCATTAATGGTGTTGTCATCATCACCAAATCTAAAATAATCGTCTATCGTCCACAATTTATTTGATAAACCTTCGCACGTATAATAGCATTCAGTGTTTTCTTCCTGGTAGGGGTAACAGCTCTCCACATATATTTCATTGTCTCTTATATAACGCAAGGCATGATGCGGCCAGCCCCCGTTACAACTGCCGCCGTCAAAACAGCTGGAAACAAGATGCTGTTCTCCGAGGTTCAGCTGCCATGAACTGCTCGGGGGTGGATTGTCCTTTTCTATGTAGTTTTTTGCTTCTACCCCTCCAACAGCAGCAAATGCCCAGCAGGAACCGCAGCTGCCCTGTGCTTTGACAGAAGTGAGCCAGTTCTCTCCCTTCCAGTTTCTCCAGTCAAATTTAGAGGGTAAAGGCAGCGAAGCGATGCAGAATAAACTTAAATCGCAGGGAATAGTGCAAGGCCCTCCGCAGTCCACGTATTCTTCATCCTGATTTTGAATTCCATCATCGCATGTTGGCGCGAGACATACTCCATCTTCACAAACGCATTCAGGATATTCCTTTTTTATCTGACATTCGTCATTCACGACTTCCGTATAATATTCCGCTAATTTTGTATCAGATAAACAATAGTCTGTATTATATTCTAAAGGAGCGCCCACAACATGCCCCTTATCTTCGTAGTTTTTACCCCCGTCAGTATCCTTACATATGCACTTGCCGAGGTTAAACCCCTCGGTTTCGAAGGCTCCAAAGCCCATTTCACACCCATAAGGGCATTTAAAAGTCTGGTTATGGGAAGGTACTCCTGCACAATAAAATTCTTTGACATGAGTAGAATTAATACAGTGATCGGTATGTATCCCAATAGCACTTTCTTCTTCATCACCTGCAAATATCATGGGCGTACTGGTTCCCTGAAAAGCATACAAACAGCCAAAAGTCAGACCATCCTGTTCATAATGGGCGGGTTCGCTTGGTCCGTTACATGTTTGTTTAACACACGGCCCCAGCTCTTCAATTTCGGGGCAGTCAGGACACAGTAATTCAGGGAGTTCCTCTACGCCATATGCATCTCCTCCAACCAGTATGTCAGACACATCAAACACATTGCCTGAATCATCATGGGCGCGAGATCCGAAAATTGGCGGTTCTTTATAAGGCCTCCCAACATATTCACAGGTTCTGCCGTCGCATTCCTTCACTTTTTCCCCGTTTACCCATAATTCAATCTTTTTAATCTTATCCGAAACCGCAGTTGCGGTAAAGGTAACTCTATCCCCTGGTCCGGGATCAATGGGCACCTGTTTCAGTTCCACATCTTTCGTTACGGTAACATCAGCCGGCTTTTCAGCTTCCTCTTGACAGGCGTCACCGATACCGTCTCCATCAGAATCTTTTTGGCCTGGATTATATTTTTCAGGGCAGTTATCTTTACCGTCAGGTATTCCATCCCCATCAGAATCTTCTTCTTCAGGTTTTTCATAGCAGTACATTGATCTCTGATACCCATCATATCCGCAGAAGGTCTGTTGAGCACTGCAGAACCCATAACCCTTTTTCTTTGCATCCTCCTGGGTTAAACACTCGCACACCTCAGAACACGATTCAACCTTTCTGAAACAATATTTTGGTGTTGATGCTGCGCCAGGTACCCTTTCAGATCCACATACGTCTTCCATGCATTTCACATAAAGTCCGGGCTTTTCTTTTGTTTGTGTTTCGGTTAAGCATTCACATCCTGTGGGGCATGAGACCTGGGAGCCGGTAATGGATATGAGAACCAGCGACACAGCTAAAATGATCCCCATGGTCAGGGCAACTCTTGCCATATCTTTTGAATCTATTTTATGGATGTGAGCTTGCATTTTTGAAACAAGAAAAATTTTTGCGTTGAAAAAATATGTAAAATTTGCTTTGCAAATGTGGCTGACCTTTGGTCAGACACGTGTCGGAGCGAAGCTCCGCCACATTTTAATACATGAAATTCCGAAGGAATTTCAAATGTTTTTATGTATTATTAGAAAGTACATACATATTAAAAAAGTTATTTTCCGAATATTTTTTGTTATAATGGGTTATGAGCATAATTGAATAAATAAGCATAACATGACCTTAAAAAGGCTAAGAACTTTTACCTGTTCTGAGCGGTTTCTGCACCTTCCATGCTGTGAAATTATGCCCCCCTGCCGGATATTTGCTAAAAAACGTTTTATTAATTTAAAATCTTAAAGGATAAAAATGCCAAGACCCCCATGGGATAAATATTTTGCAAAAATTGCAGAGGATGTTGCAGCACGCTCAACTTGCGTGCGGCACCAGTTTGGAGCGGTAATCGTAAACGACAGGAAAGAGATAGTTTCGACAGGCTATAATGGTCCCGTAAGGGGTGCGGAGCACTGCATAGATGTTGGATGTTTTAAGGATAAGAAGGGAATTCCATCGGGCACGGGACACGATATATGCCAGGCGGTCCATGCAGAACAGAACGCTCTGCTCCAGGCAGGTAAATTAAGCAGCGGCTCGACTCTATACGTGAACGCGTTTCCCTGCAAAATCTGTGCGCGTCTTATTGTAAACTCCGGGATCACGAGAGTTGTCACAAGCGGCAGTTATACCGATGAAGAAGGGCTCAAGATACTGGAGGATGCGGGGGTTATAGTGGCGCATATTGAAGGCATTGAGTAAGGTTTCATACATGATTTTATTTTGAAACCAGTTTCATACCACTGCTCTTATACTGTTTCATCCAATTCTCTAATAAAAAATGAAAAAAACAGTATCAGGCATACTATGGATACTAATAGCAACGGTGGTGATGGTAACGGTCAATGCTGATGAAGAAGCAAGTACAAAAGGGATCACACAAGAACAAGCAATTGCAATTGCCAATTTAACCAAACAATCACAGGTGTTTCTGGAGATGTATGGGAATTATATATCAATTTCGGTTAAAGAATACTGTCTTGAGCGCGACAAAAAATGCGCTGAACAGGCAGGATACTGCAGCAGTATGCACTGTATAGAGGCATGCAATTGCACAAAATACGGCTGGGAGGTTCATTATTTAATTAATACGTCTCTTTTGACACAACAGATGGGTGTCCGCAACGCTTATGTGCCGCACGGGGTTTCAATAAGAATGGATAAACAAGGTAATATAGTCAGCAAATACCCGGACATCAAATATCTGGAAGATGAAAACTACTGCCGTATTGATTACAACTGCAGGAGTTTGAAGATAGACGGCTTCTGCACAGAAGACGCATACAATCTCTGGCACATTTTGTTTTACAAGATTAAACTTGAAGAAACCACCGCCCTGCTAGCAAACATTGATGAGTGCAAAACAAAATGTGCAAATCACATATGTGTCGCAAAAAGTGAAACTGAACCACCCCGATATACATTCAGGGACATGGCTGATAGCATATTTGAAATGGTCGGTGTTGTGATGAACCAGTTTGAGAATATTGTGTTTATAGAAACAACCGTAATGGAAAACGGTGAAAGAAAAACATACAAGCAAAACCTTACGATGCCAGATATAGTGCCAGTTACACCAGAAAGAGATATACTTCCCCAGCCACCCGATATCAGCATAAAAGTGTGTGAAGATGAGACCCGGATAGACGGGTTCCTTGGGATAGCATCAGATGACAACAGGGTGCAGAAATTACTAGCCGGGAAGGAGTATAAAGTAGATGCCGCGCATGAAATATTTGACAGGGAAAATGATGGTCATGAGGTAGTATTGATACTCAAAGTTGAACAGGGATCTTACACAATTAAAATAGATATGAACTGCAAAAAAGTGAGAACAATAGAAGAGTTCGGGTAGGTTTTAGATTTTTTGCTTTGTCATTCCTTTATTATAATATGATCCATAAAAGTCCCGTGATGAAACCCAGAGGAAGGATCTTAATTTTTGCGGCGATGTATCTGTGCATCTTTATCATTTCCGTGGATGCAGGTGAAGCCCCCACAACCTGCGCTTCAAAAGCCGTCGTTGACCAGCTCAATGCTGCCGCAATCTTAAATATCAAAAATACGGATTCCGCCCAGCACAGGATAATCGGGCAAAACGCTCTCTGCTTAGAAGATGTCAAGAGTAAAAAAGATAAGTTGAACAAGACCAATATAGGATCAGAAACCCTGAATGTCCTCTCAGACAACAAGTATTTACTTAAGGTAAAATCAGAGGATTTAAAGTTGGTAAAAGCAGAACACGGCCAGGGAAACTGGTATGTAAATTATCAGCAGCATTACCACAACATTCCTGTGAGTAGAGCATTTGTAGGTTTGACGCTCACCAACGAAGGCAAGGTTACGATATTGGGTTCCGATTTCCATCAAGGCATTAACATCCCCACCACCCCGGAAATTTCAAAAAGGGATGCCATAGAGGTGGCAAAAAGTTATGTGAATTTTGACAATAAAACTGATTTCACGGACAGCATATACCTTGTTATATTTCCGGTGGATAAAAAATATTATCTTGCATGGAAGGTAAAGTTATTCTCAAACGACCCTCTTGGAGACTGGGTTTTCTTTATAGATGCAAACAGCGGGAAAATAATTTATAGGTACAATGCGATGAGGTTTGGCTCAGTCAGCGGGAGGGTAACCGCAATGATTTATCCCGAACACCCCGCGCAAGATCAAAAAGAGGTGAATTTCACTTATGGGCATATATACGCCAACATAACGCAAAATGAGTCCACAACCTTTTATTCCGGGCAGGGGGATGGGCTCAACCACTTTATGGAACTATTTAACCCAATAAATCTTTCAGGGGTTGAAAATGCAAATCTAACGTTTTCAGCCAGATATGATATAGAGCACGGCTGGGATTTTCTTTATGTTGAGATTTCAACTAACGGGACAATCTGGGAGCAGTTAAATGGAAGTCATATGACACCCTACTACAACCCAGAGGCTTACGCATCGGGCTGGATTAAAGACGCACCCTCTTACACCGGAGACAGCAGCGGCTGGATCAGAGAAACAATAAGTTTAAATTCTTATATAGACAATGAGATGCTGTTAAGATTTAGATATACAACCGATGACGCTCTTATAAAAGAAGGTTTCTATGTTGATGACATTTCAATTAATACCAACCAAGGAGTTTTATTTTCAGATGACGGCGAGAACGGCACGGGTAATTGGAATTTGTCGGGATTTAGCCTTAAGAACACTTCTCACCCGATTGCGAATACAACCAATGAGCACGGCTATTACGAGATCCACGGTTTAGATGGGGACATAACAATAATATCTGAATTAAAGGGCTTGTATGCGGATGTGAACAACTATATCCAGGAAGACGAGGACCATACTCATAATCTAACCGCCCCGGATGTTCATGATTGGAACTGGAATGAAAGTGATGACTCCGACAGGAACTCACAGTCAAATGTTTATTACCATATCAATAAAATCCATGATTTTTTCAAGGCATTTGATTTTGAGGGCATGGATTATCAGATAAATGTAACGGTGGGGGATATAATCCAATCTTGCAATGCGCACTACAATCCTTCCAAAGAAAATATAGTAATGGGCGGAGGAGGAGAAGGTTGTGAAAATCTTGCACTTGGAAGCGATGTAATCTACCATGAATACACTCATGCTGCGGTTGATCATGTGTATGAGTTAGGGACAGATAACCAGGAAGGTGCGATGCACGAAGCATTTGCAGATTATTTCGCTTGCACAATCAACAATGATCCTATCATGGGAGAGGGAATATTATCAGATAACAGCATCAGGGGTTTAGATAATAACTTAAGAGACCCTGATGATTGGGTCGGCGAGATTCATAAAGACGGCCAGATACTTTCCGGAGCATTGTGGGATGTACGCACCACTTTGGGCTATTCAATGACAGATAGCTTGGTTTTTGAAGCAATACGAACAACACCCCATGCATATAATTTTTCCGAGTATCTGGAGAACATGCTTATAGCGGATGATGATAATGCCGATCTTGAAGATGGAACCCCTCACATGAGTATAATCTGCAAATCCTTTGAATATCATGGAATAACATCTGATTTATGTAATGATGTAAAGCCCCCGGTGATGCTGAACCCGAATTTCAACGAAACTCTGGTGAATACCAGCGAAAGCGTTCGCTTCGGGGTTACTGTGACCGATAACCGGGGTGTAGAGGAGGTAAATATAACCGTCATGTACCCGAACGGTACAAAGGTTAATGAAACATGCTTTAGGAAATATTATGCGAACGGCACATGGAACTCCGGCGATCAAGAAGTTAAAGAGCAAGAAGTAAGTTCCGGCATAATTTCAATAAATGCAACCCCCTACGCCAATGGAAAAGATAAAAGAGCGGGATATATGATGCATACAGAAGACAACTATTGGGGCGATGACGATCACTGGGTTGGATGGAGTGATGATACATTAAACACAAAAAGAACAGCGGGCGATTTTTTTGATCTCTCCCTTTTACCCGCGAATGCAAATATAACATCCGCGTATCCCAGGTACAGGGTACAGAAAAAAATTTCAACCAGTTCGGAGATGTATTATTTTGATATGATAGATGAATCAGGGGATGAGGACTTTCCGAACCCGGGTTATGCTCAAATGAGTTCATGGATCAATGAATCAACAATCGCATCCATAAAAGGCAGCGAGGTTGCTGAAGAGGGAGGCTGGAACCAATTTAATTTCACCCCTGAGCAGACGGAATTGCTTAAGGGACATTTGTCAAATAAAGGCGTTACTTTTCGCATTTCATGCCCATCATGCCCCGAAGGCACAATGACTTCCTGGGATACGGGTTTTTATACTTCAATATACCCCCCGGTTTTGCATATGGAATATGAGGGGGATGAAGAAGGAAAATCATTATGGGCAAGGTACGACAGTACTGATTTAGCAGAATACGATAAAATTGATAAAGTCAAAGTTAAAATCCAGGTCTCTTACTACGACCCTTCCGGCTCTATCGACGCATCAAATAGTTACCCTGATCTGGAGGTTGGGATTTACAACGGAAGTGATTATGTATTGAGCAATTTTCATTTGAACGGGACATATTCCGGGATAAATTCAAGCCCCAAAAACTTTACTCTGGAATTTACAGGTGCAGCAATTTTAGATTCCTGGAGGGATTGGGAAAACAGGAAAATCAAGGTAAGGGGCATTTACCTGGATTCAGAATCCGGGCATGAAGACAGCATAAGATGGAATGGCATCTGGTTAATCATAGATTATGAAAACGGAACAGACCACTACATCTACGACTTAAATGCTTCTCAAAGCGGCGTTTATAAGGTAACCGATATCTATGCAAAGGACAAAAACAATTTGAATCATAGCCCGTGTAATTCAAGTTTCCACACCCCACCGGATTTGACCTATAATGTATCTCTTAGCAAGGGATGGAGTTTGATATCCCCCCCTATAAAGCCGGTGGACACATCCCTGTCCTTCGTCTTGGAACCGATAGATGGGAAATACAACAAGGTTTTTGCTTACAAGAATGGCTGGAGTTACAAGGTTTATCACGACGGTCAGTGGTTTGGAAATTTAGATGCAATGGAATCCGGCGGTGGTTATTGGATTCATATGGTTGAAGAAGCGAATTTCACCATTGAGGGATATGCTCCCTGGAAAGATATACCTCTCGCTCAGGGCTGGAATTTAATCGGCTGGTCATCCAATGAAACAATTCCGGTGTTTGAAGCGTTATCTTCAATCAACGGTTCTTACAATAAAGTCTTTACTTACGATCAAAGCGCAGGCTGGGAATACAAAGCAATTTATGACGGAATCTGGTACGGCTCTCTAAGCAATATGGAACCAGGGAGAGGATACTGGATTTATATGGCACATCAGGGTATATTACAGATGCCGTAGTTTTCAGAAATACCTTACGGCAAAATCATCTTCATCCTGCGGAGGCTCCCATTCAACCCTCACATCATCAACCCTTGCGGCTCTCGGCCCGCTGCGGCACCATTCAATCATTCTCTCAACCCTCTCTTTTTCTCCCTCAAATACCGCCTCCACGTCACCATTCGGAAGATTTCTGACCCATCCCGCAACTCCTATTCTTTTTGCCGCATCTCTTGTGCTTGCCCTGTAAAAAACCCCCTGTACCATACCGGAGATATATACATGCGCCCTGACTTTCATTTTCGCAATTATAAATTATATTTACTTAGTATCTCATTAACCTTCTCGTGCAGATCCTTAAGCGATCCGGAGTTATCTATTCTGTAATCTGCCAGTTTCTCGGTTTCACCTATGTATTTTTCAGTTTCTTGTTTCCCGGAGTTTAAAAATTCCTCAAATGTTATATTTGTCTCGTTCTTCTGCCCCCTAATTTTACACCTCTCGTATCTAACCTCCGGCGGGGCGTCAATACTTACAAGCAAATTGTTATCAAAGCATCTGAGCATCTCTACTTCATTCACGTATCGTATGCCGTCCACCACAATTATACCGGCGTTATCCCCCTCAATGTCCTTCTTTAGAGCATCTACAATCACGCTGCTCCCCAATTCTGCCCTGAGTGCCTTGCCAAGAGCCTGGAGGTTTTCTCTGTTGCGGGGCAGATAAAGCCGGTCAAGCACATCCGCCAGGATGTCTGATATTACATGCCTGCTTGCTCCGTAGCCGGAGCATAAATGCTCTGTCACAGCGCCTTTACCGGATCCGATCCTGCCAACCAACCCAATAACGAGTTTCATTTTATTCAAAGTACCTGCCCCTCTTTTCTATCCCGCCCGCTCTTTTCATAACATCTTCCCGTCCGCCATAATTCCTATATCCCTCGCAGATGGCGTTCCAGATGAGGTCAAATTTTTTTGCATGCAGCGGCTTCAATGCTTTTTTAAAAACCACCAAATCCATTGCCTTATCTTCGGTTCTTTTGGACATCATGCCGAGTCCAAAGTCTATGAAGTATATTCCATCGTCTTTCTTAAGCATATTGGATGTGGTGAGATCGTTATGGACTATATCGGAGTTATGAAGGATTGCGATATTTGCCCCAATATCCCTGCTTAACCTTATCGTTTCTTTCTCCCCTGTGTTCGCAAACACATCCCTGATCATCACCCCGTCTATAAACTCCATCACTATCTTATTCTCATTCAGATCGGTATCATATACCCCCGGGGTAAGGACTCCGGCTCTCAGAGACCTATCAAGCAACTTTGATTCTCGTTTTGTTCTTTGCCTTCGCAGTTTCAAATCCAATTCTTTAACTCTATACTCTTTCTTGATCCTGTGCTTTATTAATCTACCCCCCTCCAGGTAAATGTTTGCTTCCGCACCTTTTGCTATCAGACGCATTTTAATTCACTACATCCTATTATACTGCGCCAAATCCAATAAGGCGACAGTTTTAAGTTTAATAAAAATTTTGGAATTAACATACGGATTTTGAGGGAAATCACCGGTTCTTATGCACTCTCCGCGCTTTTAATCAAATGCTCGATCACCTCCCTGAATTCTTTTTCCTCGGAAGCCAAATCATTCTGACTTTCATAACCATTCCCGATTCTGTAATACTTGCATCCAAAAACATAGGTTGGTATACTGCCTCCAGGATTAAATTTTTGATAAACCCCAAGGTCAGATCCAGGTACCGATGTTTCAACTTCAGCGGTTAATGTATCGTCATTTATGTCAAGTTCCCAGTGATGAGCCACTATTTTACCGCTGTCAACGTAATCTTTCACAGTTTCATCAAAAGTGCTTTTAATCCACTTGCAATGAGGGCACCATGTTGTTGAGAATTCAAATATTATTGGTTTTCCATCCCCCACACATATCCCTGCATTCGGGTCATTAGATTTAAACGTGGTAAAACCACCTTCTGGGGCAGTATCCGGCACATACTTAACTTTACTTTTTGTCATATTTACAATAGCGATTTCAAATATCAGCGTTTTACCCGCTAATGGAGGGTTATAATCAAGCGTTATGATCGTATCCGTAATATCCGATATTCTTGCCTGTCCCATCCCGGTGTTAACCATCATCCCTATGATTGGATTATGGCGTGCCGTCACGGTTATGCTGACGCCCGACGCATTCCTGCAGTCATCTGCAAATTTTTTGAGTTCTTCTTTGCTTGCAAACGCCCCAACATGCAGTTCACCATTCGCCCTGCAGCCAAACTGCGGGACTCCCTGGCCGATATCAAGAACATCGCTGAATTCCTGCCTCTTTGCCTCATAGTCCGGATTTTTATTGTAGACGTCATGAAATTCATAGCTTTCATTCTTTAATTCTGCAACCCACGGCTCCATCTTTCTGCACCAGGGACAAGTATCAACATGATAGAACACCACATTTCGATCCCCCTCTTTGAGTGCGCGCGTGATATTTTTGACACCCAGCACTTCCAATTCTATTCCCCCCATCATATATTTCTTACCAGCAACGGGCTGTTGACCCGGCACCAGTTGTTTAAACTCGGGGATTGTATATCCACCGCCTTATTGGGGTCCCACTCACCATACGCTTTCTCCGGGGGGATGGTTATATTTTTCTTCTCCCCGATTTTCATTCCAACCACTTCTTCATCAAAACCTTTGATCATCTCCCCCTCACCAACCTTAAACTCTAAAGGTTCATAATTTCTATCGGGATTATAGATTCCGGATTCCTTTGCAGTGTTTTCATAAGATGTGTCAAATACCGTTCCATTAAGGAATCTCCCCACATAATCCACTTTCACGATGTCCCCAGATGCTGCAACGGTAATGTTCTCGGTTGCATTCACTGTTACATTTCCCTGGTTTTCGCCGCCCTCTTCAATACATCCCGCACTCATCAATACCAATATAACCCCTACTAACCCGAACACAGCATATTCTTTCATCTTATTCTTTATTTTATTAAATAATTTAAATAAAAACACCTAAATTATAAGTCGTTTTATCCTTCTGAAGCGGCAACGCATTCATCCGCAAAGTTCTGCATGTCCTCCTTGCTTGGAAATTCTCCGATATGTTTTTTCTTGTTTGACACGCATCCAAATTGCGGGACTCCGCCATCAACATCAATAATATCACTTAAATGTTCCAGAACAAGCGCTTTCTTTGCTTCAAACTCGGGGTCTTTATTATAGAGGTCATAAAACTCATACCCCGCCCCCGTTAATTCTGCAACCCACGGCTCCATTTTTACGCAGTGCGGGCACCAGTCCGCGTGATAGAATATAACGCTGCCCTCTTTAAGACCGGGTATCAGATCGGAAATCGATAAATTAGCTGGCTCAGCGTCGGGACAGCCGTCTTCATCACTGTAATTATTATAGGTCTCGGGCTCGTTTAGGCATTGGTCTACATCATCCATAATTCCATCATCGTCTGAATCATAAAGGA
>MCBC01000118.1 GCA_001723855.1 Candidatus Altarchaeales archaeon WOR_SM1_86-2
CTAAGATGATATTTGTTAACTCAATTCATAGAAAAACTATGGAAAATCCAAGATTGTGGAGAAATTTCAAGTACTTGTTGTATATTGACCTGTTGTTGATCAATAAAACCATAAAGAGACAACCCCGCTATAATTAAAATACCTGCCATGGCAAGCGAGTATTGAAACCGTTTTTCAAATTTCTCTTTTTCTGTGTATTCTTTCATTTTTTATCGTACTATATTCTATTCTTCTTCCGGGTAGGTATCTGTAAAATATATAAATAAATCTCTCATATCCGCCTGCGTTATTCTTGATGCCTCTATAACCCCACCAAGTTTCGTAATTTTATTTGTGATTTCTGCAACATTTGGCTCGTGTGTGAATACTCTCAATATCCTTCCAGATTCAATTATTTTATCTACTCCACGATCCTTTTCAAGTTCCATAACCAAACTCTTCCCAACCCTCTCCAATGTTACTTCAAC
This sequence comes from Candidatus Altarchaeales archaeon WOR_SM1_86-2, assembly GCA_001723855.1. The sequence continues at coordinate 468 of MCBC01000118.1, forward strand.
CACCCTTCCTCTCCCCGGGGTTTTTCTTTTTAAGCCCTCAACCGTGGATTTGATTATAAGTCCCCCATTTTTCATTATCAAAACCTCATCGCATATATCAATCTCATCCATATAATGCGTTGAGAATATAACCGTTTTACCCCTCTTATTCAAATTATCCAGTATTGTCATTATCTTTGTTCTCATTCCGGGGTCCAAGCCAGTTGTCGGCTCATCCAAAAGCAAAACCCTGGGGTCTCTTATAAGTTCCATTGCAAGCGATAATCTTTTAATCTGCCCGCCAGATAAATTTTTTGCAACAACATCACGCCTGTCAGCGAGATCAACACTCTTCAGTATCTCAGAACATACTTTCTCAAAGTCAGCGATCCCCCATTTTATCGCACTGTTCTGCATATTCTGCCACACGGTTTGTTCTGGATACAATTCAGGATGCTGGGGCACGAAACCAACCACCTCATTAATCTCTTTCATATTAACCCTCGGATCATAGCCAAAAACCGAAACATCACCCGAATCTGGAGTTATGCGTCCAATGAGACATTCTACAAGCCGCGACTTTCCGCACCCGCTTGGACCTACAATCCCATAAATCTTCCCCTCCTCAAACTCAACACTTACGGACTTTAAAACCTTTGTGTTTTTATATGATTTCAGAAGGTTCCTGCAAAATATCTTACCTTTTGCTTTAGAAAGTGGTTTTTCTGTAGAGATCGGTTTCTTTTCTATAGTTGCCAGAGTTGGCTCTGGAGCATCTTTCGGCTTCCTTAACTTTTTAACCACAATCCAGAGGGATACAATTAAGACAATAATGACTAGAAAAGCAGCAATGTAGTTGATGTAGGGCATTATGGGCTGATAAAATGGCTCCCCTATACATTCTATGTCTCTGCAAACCTCTCCATCCTCACAATCAGCATCAGAGGAGCAAGTTGTTTTTACGGTATCATGCATTTCCTCCGCAACTTCGGACGAGCAATCTGAAGGACAGGAATCATAATCCTCTCCTGTGTCGCAATAATCGTCACCACAGTATGGGTCAGTAGGTCTGCAGATGTTATGAACGCAACGATTGCTTTCACAATCTGAATTGGATGAGCATATTTCACTATTTGATCTTTTAGGTGCTTCACAATCTTTAGAACATGATGAGTAAGTTTCGCCAGTATCGCAGTAACCATCACCGCAGTATATAGAGGAACTTCTGCAGACGCTATGCACACAATACCCATCAGAGCATTCAGAAGCATTTAAACAAGAGGAGCCATCTGGTTTTTTACAATCTGAAGGACAAGATGAGTAAGTTTCGCCAGAGTCACAGTAATTATCACCACAATATGTATCAGTAGTTCTGCACACGCCGTGAACACAGTGGTTACTTTGACAATCTGAATCTTCAGAGCATGATGAATCCATGGGTTTTAAAGCAGCGAATGCATAAACATAGCCATCCCAAGAACCGACATACACATAATTTCCAGAGATCGTAGGTGATGAACTCACACCATCTCCTGTTTTAAACTTCCAAATCAAATTTCCAGTATTCTTATCAAGGCAGTATGTGTAATTATCACTGGAGCCAAAATAAATATAATTTCCAGAAACCGTAGGTGATGATATAGACACCAAAAATCCGGTTTTAAATTTCCATATCTCTTTTCCAGTATTCTTATCAAGGCAGTAAATGTACCCATCAGAAGAACTATCAAAAGAACCGACATAAATATAACTCGATGAGACCGCGGGTGATGAATACACAGCAAATCCGGTTTTAAATTTCCACTTCAATTCCCCTATATTCTTATCAAGGCAGTAAATGTAACTATCCTTAGAGCCCACATAAATATAATTTCCAGAGACCGTGGGTGATGAATCCGCCCAATCCCCAGTTTTAAATTTCCATATTTCCTCCCCGATATTCTTATCAAGGCAGTAAACATAACTATCGCCTGAACCGACATAGACATAATCGCCAGAGACCGCTGGTGATGAACCAACTCCCCCCTCGGTTTTAAATTTCCACTTCAATTTCCCAGTATTTTTATCAAAGCAGTAAACATAACCATCACGAGAACCGACATAGACATAATTTTCTGAGACTGCGGGTGATGAACCAACCCAACTTCCAGTTTTAAATTTCCATATTTCCTTCCCAGTATTTTTATCAAGACTGTAGATATACCAATCATTAGACCCTACATAGACATAATTTTCTGAGACTGCGGGTGATGAATCCGCCCAATCGCCAGTTTTAAATTTCCATATTTCCTTCCCCGTATTTTTATCAAAGCAGTAAACATAACCCTCACGAGAACCGACATAGACATGATCGCCAGAGACCGCTGGTGATGAACCAACTCCCTCCTCGGTTTTAAATTTCCACTTCAATTCCAAATCCTCTGGATTTTCAATCACATCGGATGTTTCTCCAGTGTGCTCCAAATCATGGCGGAACATTGGCCAGTCCTCTGCTACTGAAATCTGTGAGAGCAAGATCAATACAACACCCACTGTTATCATTTTTCTCAAATTTCGGCTTCGCCAAAATTTAAAACAGAGAAATTTCATCTTATTTTTATCTTATTCTTCCAAAAATAAATAAAACCAGTATTAAAACCAATATAAACATAAGCCTCAGATATTGTGGGCGACCCCAACCAAGTACAGTATTTAAACATAATTATCCTATTTACTCATTAATTTTATCCTAAATTTGGAGAATTGGTAAATAAAAACCCCTATGCCCACTCGCTCAACCTTCTCTGCCTTAAAATCTCGCTTTTCTTGACATACTCCCCGACAGGGATCGTAAGCCGGGTATTTATATCCTCAAGCGCCTCCTTCAGCGTATTAAACTTCTTCGGGGGGTTAAGAAAAGCATGCCTTACGTTCTCCCTCACCTCCCAGACCCCAACGGGCATTACATAACTTTCATATATCTCCCTGAAGATCACAACCCTCGCCTGCCGCCTCATTCTGTCGAGGGCTTCGCAGACCCCGAATCTTCCCGCGTAATAGCCCCCGCCCTCGTTTATGGCATAATCCCATCTCCCCTTATGTTTTTCATGCTCCTCAACGATCACCGCCTTATCATACGCCTGGGTCCACCATGTTTTCGGAGCCCACGCCTCAAACTGCTCGAACTCCCATGCCCCGGGGATCAAAAGGATTTCAAAGTGATTCTCAAGATACTGGTTTGTATAAACCGTGTACTCATTCACCTGCGGGTAATCCCTTATTTGTTTCATTAACTCCCTGGCAAGGATATCATCAACTGCGGTTATGCTCCATCTCGTGGGAACCAGTTTTTTGTTCTCCTTAAGACCCAGGGCACCTGACGATAAAACATTGGTGAGGTAATAAACATCAAATTTTGGTTTGTCGTATAACTTAAACAGCGCCTCAGACGCCCTTATTTCATCACAGGTTACTTTATCAACGACCCCGGGGATTTTTGGGTTTTCCGCTATCTCAAGTTTCTTTAAAATCCCGCTAGGACCCATAGGCTGCGATATCGGGGAAAACGAGATGCTGTAGGACGGCTTTCTCTTGAATTTCACTTCTATATCCGCCGGCTTGACCGCCAGTGCCAACTCCTGGTTTTTTTCGATAAACTTCGTCCGCTGCTTGACCCCCTGGCGGACCTTTGATCTCACCAGAAGCGATCTCATCCTTATTATATCATCGAAGTCTGCGCCATACCACATCGAAGGGGTATCGAGCATCTTCGGGTTTTCAAGATCCAGCGATGTCATCGGACCCATAAAAACCGCCGGGTAACCTTTCCAGCCGACAAAAATCGAAGGCGACGGTCCGAACATATCCTCCTTTAATTTCTCCTCGATCGGGTTCTGGACAATTAATCTCTGAAGCAGCGGACAATAAGACCTCCCGCACAACAAACGCCCCCCCTTGCATGTAAGACACAGTTTTCTCGACATGGGATGGAATTTTGACATCGCCTTAAGAATCTCGCATCTCGGATTTTCCCATGACTGGTATTTCTGATATTCCATCTGCTTTATTTATTTATTAATAATATGGTCGGTGTCATCAGCACTGCACAGTATGCTTATGCATACGGGTGGGTTTCCGCCCTCCCGCAATCGCTTGGAAAGGAAGCGTATGAGAGACTTATTTTGAGCAGAAGCGTGGAGGAGATCGTGGCTTCCTTAGAAGGCACCGCATACAGTGAAGAGGTTTCCCTGGGTGTGCGAAAACACCCGGATGGGGGCGGCATGGAAGTTGATATCAGGGAGATTGAAAAAGCAATCACGAAAAGTTATGTTGATATTTGCAAGAATGTTATATCTGCGCTTCCGATGGGTGTCAGGGACGGTGCAAGGGCTGTGATGATGGACGAATGGGATGTCGTGAATATCAAACGCGTGCTCAGGGGCATAGTAAATGGAATGAGCGGCGAGAAGATTATGATGGATATCGGGGCGATAGGCAACATTAAAGAAGAGACATTGAACGAAATGGCAAGCGGCGACCTGAGAAGCGCGCTGGAGAAAATAAATCAGCTCGGCTACGCTCTTGATACAACGGAAACATATTTGTTTGAGATAGAATCCATGCTGGATAGAATCCTTATAGCGAGATGGCTGAGGGAAGTGGAAAAAATAAAGGATTTGAGGGATATAGTGGGGATACAGATCGATATGTATAATTTGAGGGCATTATTGAGGCATAAGTTGTCGAACATAGACACATCAAAATTCATGGGGAAAACGGTGGTTGGAAGATACCTTAATGCGGGGATGCTAAATGAAATCGCATCCGCAGCCGGGGGCAGGGGGATAGTTGATTCATTGATGGACATATTAAGCAGAACTCATTACGGGGGTGTTTTCCAGGACGCGCTGGAGAATTTCAAAAAAACAGGCTCATTTGAAAAACTGGAACTTGAGATAGAGAAATCACTTTCGGGGTTTGTGCTGCAGGAGATGCCCCTTACTCTAGGTTATATTATAAGTTATCTCAGAAGGATGAGGATAGATGCGAGAAATATAAGGGTGATGCTGGTTTGCAAATCCCACGAAATAGAGCCGGAAGAGATAAGGGAGCTGGTGGTGTTCTGAAACTGATAATAGAAAAAAAATCAAGCCCAGTAGGGGTTCTTCACATACTTGAACGCGCATATTCCGGCATAACCTCCTTCTCCAATCGCCTCGGGGATCTTGAACCATTTTCCTGTTATATCGCCTGCGGCAAAAACGCCTTTGATGCTGGTGCGGGCATTTTCATCGATGACTATCTTTTTCTTTCTTTCATCCGTTTCAACCCCGATCTTCTCAAGGAAATCAGTATTTGGAGTATTCCCGAGACCGAAGAAGATTACATCAAAATCCTCTATCGTTTCCTCGTTAGTCCGGTTATTTTCGAGTCTCCCGCTTTTTACTTTTCCGCCTTCACCGATAATCTCCCTGATTTCCGTGTTCCACAATATCCTTACATTGCTGCCGTCTATGTCTTTTTGATTCTTCTCGTTTGCCCTAAAAACATCTTTCCGGTGAATGATCGTTGAGTCCGCACCGCCCCTGTCAAGCGCTGCCGCCCACTCTACCGCGGTATCTCCCCCGCCGACGACAAGCGTTTTCTTTACTTTATATGCGCCGGGGTCGACCAAACTGAAAAGCACTCCGTCCAGGTCTTCGCCGGGGACACCTAATTTAAACGGTTTCCCGAGTATCCCGATCGCGATCACCACGGAGTTTGCAGTATATTTGCCTTTTGTGGTCTCTACGATAACCGCATCATTTTCCTCATCCCGCACAATGTTTTCAACGCTTTCGTTCTCCCTGATCTCAACGCCCTCGTCTCTTGCGTGTTTGACAAATATTTCCGCCACCTCTCTTCCCCTCAAATCCTTAAAACCCAGAATATTATCAACTACCTTCCATGGGTAGTTGTTCATTAATGCCCCGCCGGCGGACGCGGATTCCAGCACCAGTGTTTTCAACTTATAGCACGCTCCGGTGAGCGCCGCTGACAGCCCCGCGGGCCCGGAACCAACGACTATTAATTCATATTCTTCCATTTTTATTTTTTGATTAAACCTTTTTAAAAGTTTATTTTTAATAATTAATCATGAATAAAAATAAATCAGAAATCTTTAACATAATAAAAGTTAATTTTTCCTTCATATAATGCCTTCCCGAGCACAACACCCCACGCGCCCGCATCCCTTATTTCCTTAATATCCCCAATGCTTGAAATCCCGCCGGAAACTATCACCGGCAGATTCGCTGCATCCACAACCTCTCTAATGCCCCCTATTTCAATACCCCTCATTTTTCCCTCGACTCCCACATCGGTATAAAGAAAACCCCAGATTAAGCCAGGCTTGAAATTTTTCACAAACTCTGATGCAAGAAACTGTGTTCTTTCCTGCCACCCTCTAAAAACGACCTTCCCATCCTTCGAATCTATTGCCGCAATGACCCTATCCTTTCCAAACTCCTCTGCCAGTCGATTTAAAATCCCGAACTCCGGGTATTCGTTAACCGCAAGCGTGCCCAGAATCACCCTGTCAATCCCGTGACTTAACAGCTCAACCGCTTTTTCATAACTGCGTATGCCCCCCCCGAACTGGACCGGTATGCCCGCTGAATCTTTAATCTCAAGCACCTTGTCCAGATTATCGCCCTTCTCCAATGCGGCATCCAGGTCTATAACATGCAGCAGCTCTGCCCCCATTGATTCCCACTTACCTGCGGTCTCCACGGGGTCGCCGTAAAACTTTTCCGTCCCCGGTTTCCCGCCAACCAGCTGAACGCATTTTCCGTCAATAATGTCTATGGCTGGGATGATTTTCATTTTGCTCCTGATTTTATTTATTTTAGGTACTTCATAGTTAAAAAATCACGTATGCCGATGCCTCCATACTTTGCACGCAAGTTTTCTATATCTGCATCTACCGCGCATCTCACGCGCTCATCATTATCATTCGCGAGTTTCTTGAGTAAGCCGCTGCGTAAGTTTTCTGGAACACCAAACTCCCTGAGTATGAATACAACACCAGCCCTTGTATAGGGGTTATCATTAGCTGCGAGTTTCTTTAGCAGTTCTTCGCGCACATCTTTTGGAATATCCTTAAAATTGCCTGCAACGGTCAATGCGATTTCTGAACCTGCCGCCGATATTTTATGCCGCTCCCCTTTATCTCTGTCATCTGCCAATTTCAATAATAACTTTTCCCTTAGCTCTTCGGGCAGGTCCTCAAAATTATACCTTATTGCAGCCCCGACAATGGATCTCACATAGTGATGTTCATCCCCGGCAAGCGCGGTCAATACATCCTCTCTCACGCTTTTGGAAATGTCTTTAAAATGCGTATCAACAGCATCCGCAACGCGACGCCTTGCATATGGGATGTCCTTTCTTGCAAGTTCCATTAACAACTTTTCTCGTTTTTCTTTTGGGATATCTTCAAAATCCCGTTTAAGCCTGTATGCTTTCTCCATTGGCGATATTGGGCGAAGCATTTCAAAAACTACAACCGCCAACACGATACCCAGACCAATAAATGCTATTGCTTCCGCCCTCATAGCATAACCGTACACATGGATTATAAACCCGACCATAAATACGGCGGTTACAAGCCACATCAATATTTTGTATCTGTGTATCAATTCATTTATCGATTGCATAGTTGACATTTTTTACAGGACTTTTTTCAAATTTTGAATCGCCTCTTGTTAAATATAATTTTTTCTTTAAAAATACGGTCAGCACCAGCATTCTTTTGCCCTTATGCTGTCAAGAGCGGTCTTCAGAGCTTAGGGACCGTAATATTGCCGATGTTAATCCAAAAATTCTTAATTATTATAATGATATTCATGAAAAAGAATGGATCATCGTGCAATTTTATTTTACATGCAAAAGTTCATGACAGGCAATGAATGAAACAGCCGTTGAAATACCCCCCGTTAACCCCTTCAGAGCGATTATATTTCCCGGGGAACGGCTCAAATGCCGCTCTCGCAAGATCATCTGGATTCATTTTTTTGAATATTCCCTCATCTCGTATTCAATAAAATTTTCAATCATCGTCCTGTATACGGCCTCAACGATATCCGGCTGAACATCATATTTTTCTGCCAGACCCCTCACTTTTTTGATAACATCCTCAACTCTCTTTGGAGCTTTGACATCATCGCCGCTTTTTTTGAATTTAGCCGCCTGTTTTACAAAACGATTTCTTTCTGACAGTAACCTAACGATTTCTCTGTCAATTTCATCAATGTTTTCTCGAACTTCCTCTATGCTTTTGCATTCTGTTTTCATTATATCCCTGCCGTTGTTAACGCCTTTCATATCATGTTCTGCTTCAGACCTGCCACATACTTCCTGACTTTGTCTCTTCGCGTGAGTTTTCTTTGAAGCCGCTTCAACTGCCTTGATTTCTCCTCCCTGAAAGGTATGTATTCAGACAAAAAATGTTTCTGTGCTCTTATGGTGTCGTCTTCTTTCAGTGCAGATATTTTCTGTTTAAATTTCTTTGATCCGTTAATCGTTGTTTCCAGGCGATCGCCGTGTATCTGTATCCAGGATATGACCTTTTTAACTCTCTCCAGTGCGATGTGCTCGATTTTTCTTTTTTTTGAATCATCCCCTTGTTTTTCCGTATCATCAAGCACCCGGAGTATATCATCAACATCCTCCCTTATTTCTGCCACATGCTTTTCAGCATCCTCCTTTGTCTCCACTTTTCATTTGTCCAGCATTTCAACAACCTCTGTCACAATTTCATCCACTGGCGCCAGTTTTGCTTTGTTCCCCTCAAATCTCGGTTCAATAACCCTTACGCCCCTGGATTTTAACTTTTCGATGTTTTCAGCAACAAACGGGTTCTCGTACATGGAAGCGTGCATTGCTGGCGCAACAACAACCCTCCTCTTTGAGCCGATTGCCGTTGACGCCATTGTTGTAACCGGGGTGTCGTCAATGCCGCATGCGATCTTTGATATTGTGTTAGCAGTAGCGGGGCAGATTAAAAGCAG
>MCBC01000119.1 GCA_001723855.1 Candidatus Altarchaeales archaeon WOR_SM1_86-2
GTTTCCTCTGGCTTTTGCTTAAAATTTACCTGGCGTATTTAGCATACCAGGGAAAAGCGTTTCGTTTGCCGTTTGTAACGAAATTTGTTTTGAAAAATATTTGATTGCGAGCAATACAACAATATAAATTAAAAAGCATTAATTAAACATACCACACGGGAATAAACGAAATATTTATTCCATTAACATTCATTTTCCCGGAATAATTTTTTGTTAATAAAACAGCGTTATCCGGCTGATATGATGATAGGAAACTCCTGAAACTCCTCGTGACTTCCGGTTTTTGAAATTTTTTATATTTCACTTCAACAGGAATTATCTTTTTCTGGAAATTTAAAATAAAATCAACTTCTGCTTTTCCGAGAGTCCGCCAGTAATTTATGCGAAATTCGTATTCGGGCGATAAAGATAATAATTGATTTAATTGATTTAAAACAAAATTTTCAATAATTTCTCCTTTGTCGGTTCTTTCATCAACCGGGGCAAAATTATTTATCGTGTAATTCCTTAATCCCGAATCAACAAAATAAACTTTCGGGTTCTTTTTTAGTTCTGTTTTCAGATTCCTGTAAAACGGCGTTACTCTTTTTATGATAAACGTCTCTTCAAGGACATCAAGAATTTCCATAAGTTCTTTATAATAACTCTCGCATACAGAGGACAATTCATTATAGTTCGCTATACCTCCTAATTGGGAACTTAAAACAGAAACAATTTTCCTGAACTTGAAAACATCACGGATTTTTAAAAGTTCAATTACATCTCTTGTTACATAAGTGTTATAAATGTTTTTTAAAATTTCCTTTTTTGTTTCTTTGTCATCTGTTTTTATTACCTCCGGGTATCCGCCGTAGGTTACATATTCCGCGAATAAATTTTTAAAATCACCTGTAAATATTTCCTCGTCAATTCCCGGGTTTATTGAATTGAAAATTAAATTTTTAAATTTTTCATTTCTCTCGTTGTGAATTCTTGCAAGCCGCTTATCTTTTGCATTTAAAAATTCTTTAAAAGAAAACGGGTAAAGATTAAATTCAAAAACCCTGCCCACGAGGAATTTAGAGGTTTTGCCGGTAAGTTCAAGCGAGGATGAACCGGTAATTATAAATTTTGCATTTTCGTATGTATCGTAAAGAATTTTCAGTTTCCTGCCGCCGTCTTCAACATATTGAAACTCGTCAAGAAAAAAATAATTTATGTCCCTACCGGTGATGTAACTTGAAATAAATTCCTTTGAGTTTTTATTGAACTTTTCCAGAACCTCGTAATCCTCGCAGTTAAGGAATATAATCCTGTCTTCATCAACACCTTTTTCGTGTACCAGATAATCCTTCAAGATATATAGCAGTGTTGTTTTCCCGCACTGCCTCGGACCTTTTATTGCATAAATCTCTCTTCTGTCAATCCATTTCTTGAGTTTTGTTGTTATCTCTCTGTCAAGATATTCCATTTTATTTGATTTAGTTTACTCAATAATTATTAAAAACTTTTTAATATTAATTGAATAATTATTAAATATTATTTAATAAAAATAGTTATTAAATCAAAAAATATAGATTTAATATACCTCTAATGTAATTTTTAAAGAAATAACAACATGAAATACAGCAAATTAGTTTCCGTTGTCGGGCATCACCCCCGACGAGTGCGAAGCGAAGAATTATGGCGTATGACAAGAAAATCAGATACGCCATTATACTGCACTGAGAATTTCACTAAAATTGTACATCTAATTAGGAAGTAATTCAAATATTTAACTATGAAACCGAATACGGATAAAGTATTTACAAAACCAATAAAAACAGGAAAACATGTACCAATCAGTGAATTATTAATTGAAATCAAAGAAACAAGTTCCAACATTGAAAAACAGTTAATAAAATTAAAAATTCTTAAATGTGTTAAGGAATTTAATGGAAAGTTAATCGCGGCTTGGTTTGCAGCGTTATTATCTGGTGAAAACTGGACTTATATTAGAGATTATAAGGACAGCAAATATTATGGAAATCTTCGTGGTTTAGAATATGAAAGAGTTTATGGTATCATTAAAAAATTTATTGATGAAGGATATCTTAACGAAGTAGAAGAAGGAAAAATAAAACTATTAAAGATTTCAGAAAAGGCACTTGATTATGACAGAAATATTAAAAACTTGCGCATAAGAAAAGACGAAGCAATAAATAATCTAAAAAACGAAATACAAAAATCTGTTGAAGAAGCAGAGAAATCATATAGTAATTTTAAACAAGACAATACAGTTAATATTTACTCTAATGGAGATCGGATAATAAATGAGTTTAATAAAACCTTAACCAACATATCTAAAGTAAAATCAAATAATAATTTGTTTGAAACCGATTTTAATGAATTTGTTGAAGAATCGTATAACAAAATACATAAAGGGCTACCTGTTGAAAAGTTAAAAAAAGCAGTTGAAGAAACTGTCGAGGAAGCAAAAGGAAAATACAATGAACTTAAAGAGAATGACAATTATCTTATTTATTCTGTTAAAAATTCACTATTAAGTGAATTTGATGAATCTTTGAAAAATATAAAAAAGTTGCATACAAAAGAATTTGAAAAGGATTTCACTACTTTTGTTGAAGAATCATATAGAAAAATAAAGCACATAAGACAAAAAATTGATGAAGATTACAACAAAAAATTTGTTGAGAAAAGAAAAAGAAAATACGACAATTTATTTAAAAAATCTCCATTTCCATTAGATGATTACCAAAAAAATGCGATAATCACTGACGACAAACATAATTTAGTTGTTGCAGGTGCAGGTTCTGGAAAAACCGAAGTTCTGACAACGAGAATTGCATACTTGATTAAAAGAAAAGCAGATACAATCGAGCCAAGTAGGATACTTGCTTTAGCATTTAATACGAAGGCAGTAGATGAGATTAGAGATAGATTAAATGAAAGGTATGGGATTAGTGATGTTGAGGTTAAAACTTTCCATAAGTTTGGTAACGAGGTTAATAAATCGGGTAGTAATCGTAAAATTTGCGAAAATCCAATAAAAGAGCCCCAAAACTTCGTCAGTAATTTTTACAAGGAAGCAATAAAAGAAAAGGATTTTCAAGAAGATATAATCAGATATATAAAAGTATGTAATGACGATCCTATAACTGAGAAAGAGGCAAAATTTGAAACTAAAGAAGAGCGATATAAATACTATTGTAAATTGAAATATACGACTCTTGATGGTGAAAAAGTTAGGAGTCATGGAGAAAGAGCAATTAAAAACTTCTTTCTAAGTCATAAGTTAAACGGCAAGGATTTTTTTAAAAAAATTTTTTATGAGAAACGGGCAAACTGGATGAAGTATGAAGACGAAGATGGACAGGTAAAGCCACCTGAACCCGATTTTTGGTTACCAGAGCATTGCATATATATTGAACATTGGGCTTTAGACAGCAATGGAGAGGTTCCAGATTGCTTTGAAGGTGAAAATCCAACCGAAGAATACAAAAAGAATATGTCTCTTAAACAAAACAAATTCGCTGAACAAGAGAAAGAGAAATACTTTCTAGTTGAAACTACTTATGGTGAATTTAAAGATAATAAAGATTTTCTAAAGATTCTTGAGGATAGAGTATTAGACGCATTAAAGAAAAAATATCCGAATAAAAAATTTGAATTTGAACCAATTGAATATGAAGAGTTAGTTAGAAAGGTATGGGATGAATGCGGGGAAAAAATTAAAAGAATTGAACGCGATATATCGGACTTTATTCGTATTGCAAAAACATATAACTTAAAACCAGAGAATATTGAAAAAAGATTATCTAACGAGGAATGGTCTCTTAAGCAGCAAGCATTCGGAAAAATTGCTTTGAAGGTGTACAAAGCATACGAAAAAGAACTAAAGTCAAGAAATGAAATTGATTTTGGAGATATGATTAATCTTGCAATTGATGATTTAAATGATAATGAAGAACTATATAAAGATTCGTTTGACCACGTTCTTATTGATGAATATCAAGACATTAGTGATCAGAGATATAAATTGATTAAGGCATTAATGGATAAAAATCCTAATTGTAAATTGTTTTGTGTTGGTGATGATTGGCAAAGTATACAGGGTTTCACTGGATCAAAGCTTGATTTATTTATTAATTTCGGGAATTGTTTTGACCATCCTGAAAGAACTGATTTGCCCATAAATTACAGAAGTATTAAATCAATTGTTGATACTGGTGCAGATATAATCAAACATAATGAAAATCAATTGAAAAAGGAAGCAATTGCTGATAATAAGGAGGAAAGAAAGATTAAAGTATATTCATCACCCTATGGTTTATCAGAAAAAAATAAAGAAAGACTAAGAAAGAAATATAAAGATAGAAGTAGAAGTGAAGAAAAAATAAGAAAGACTAAAGAAAGACTAAGAAAGAAATATCGTCAGCAAATAGCCAAACATTGCGTTAATCTTGTTGATGAATATCTAAAAATATACAAACCCGAAGATATAATGATTCTTTCCAGAGCAGAAAAGGGGAAGGAGGGATTATGGAGTGAAATATTAAAAAAAGACAGTATAATGTCCGATAAGGATAGCCCCCCTAATAAAGACATACCTTATCCCCATATCCCTTTAAGAACCATCCATAGCAGTAAAGGACTACAAGCGAGGGTTGTGTTCATTCTTGATGTTACAAAAGGGCTTTATGGATTTCCTTGTGAAATTGAGGATGCAGAGATATTAGAACCAGCTAAACTTGGAGTGCAGTACAATAAATTAGAAGAAGAAAGAAGATTGTTTTATGTTGCAGTTACAAGAGCTAAAGAGGATGTAGTGATTTACACTCAAAAACATGCAAAAAGTGAATTTCTGAAAGAAATCGAGGATCATATAGATGGGGGGGAATTACCCGTGGATAACGAAATTAAAATTTAAATTAAAATTTAGAAAATGAAATACAGCAAACTCGTCTCAGTTTACACGGAACTCGAAACCACAACAAAGCGTCTTGAAATGACAGACATCGTTTCCGAATTCCTGAAAGATGTTCCCGGAGATTATCTTGCGGCAGTTGTTCTATTCCTCCAGGGAAAGGCATTCCCGCAGTGGAG
>MCBC01000120.1 GCA_001723855.1 Candidatus Altarchaeales archaeon WOR_SM1_86-2
AAGCCGCCGTGATCAGGGCAGTTTTTCCTGATTTTCACAATTCCGCTGTCATCAACAATCTCCGCCGGAATCACCTCCAGGCATCTTGGACACAAACTCTTTGTTTTTCTAAGTATCTCCATCTTATTGTCCCATTTTAATCTGAAAATATTATTTTTATTAATACAACCTATCTCGTTTTCATTTCCACAGAAGGGAATCTATCCAGATCCTGATGCGGAATGAACATCGCGCTCATATATTCTTCCGTAAATTCACCCAATGCATCTGTGCTTAAATCAAAATAAGTTGCTTTCTTCGCGATCTCCTCGGCTTCCTTTCTCTTCTCATTATTTGTTAGAATCAAACATGAGCCCTTCGCAGAACCATTCCCAATAAACTCAAACTTATCAACATCAAGGTCGGGCAAAAGCCCTAAAACAATTGATTTTTCAATATCCATGTGATATCCAAAGCCGCCTGCAATATATACCTTGCGAACTTCATCAAGAGAAACACCCACCTTTGTTAGTGTTGCGGCTCCAGCATAAATGGCAGCCTTTGTCATAATAACATTCTCGATATCCTTCTCTGTTATAACAATATCCCCCCCGATATCAGTTTCATCCCCAAACACAACAACAAACTCAGGAATTCCGTTACCCCCTGTCTTAATTCTTTTATTTTTAATGATAAATTTACCTTTATAATCAATAATCTCATTTAAAAATAATTCAGAAATCAGATGTATCAACCCGGAACCGCAGATTCCTCTTGGCTTGTCGTTATTTATAACACCATAGCGCACGTCATCCCCTTCGATTGTTACATTATCAATCGCTCCAGCAGTTGCGCGCATTCCATATTTCGTTGAAGGTCCTTCAAATGCCGGCCCAGCAGAAGTTGACGCTACCAGCAGCCATTCTCTATTCCCGAGAGCAATTTCCCCATTTGTTCCAACATCGATCATCAAACATACTTCATCCGAATTGTGCATATCGCATGCAATAATGTCCGCAATAATATCCCCGCCAACATAACTTCCTATTCCAGGGGTGATGTAGAGGTCAGTCGTCCGGGATGATCGTATGCCCAACTTTTTTGCTTTCAGATAATATGAACGCTTAAAATCATCAATCTGAATATTTTTTTGAATAACATGAGGATCTCTTTTTGTCAGCAGATAGGTCATTGTCGTATTTCCAGAGACTGCAATTTTTGAGATCCTGTTGATATTCGCTTCATTTTCAAAATTCTCTCGTATTATGAGTTTTTCGATTAATTTGTTTATTGTTTCGATTACAACCGTATTCAGTTTCTCTAAGCCGCTCTCTTTTTTTGAATATTCAATTCTTGATAAGACGTCTTCTCCATAACTCATCTGTTTATTAAAAGAAGATGCCGTATCTACAATGTTCCCTGTTTGTAAATCAACTAAGTACGCTGCGACAGTTGTTGTTCCTATATCTATCGCGATTCCAGCAAAATTTTTAACTTTTTCTTTCTTTTCAAATTTTATATCCTCAACCATCTGATGTTCGCTCAATCTGCTTTCAGGAGGAATTAAAATTTCAATATCGTCTTTTGGATAGGTTAAGCACGCGATATAATACCCTTTATTTAATTCCTCCTTTGTGAGAAACTCCAATGCTCTTTCTCTCTGCTCTACTGCACCTTCCTTTAATATAATCTTACATTTCCCGCATATTCCCTTTCCCTGACAGGAAGCATTTATGTGAATCCCATTTTTTACTGCTGTTTCAAGAATACTATCATCCCCTTTTATTTCACAGTCTTTATCCTCTGGCAGGAATTTTATTTTATACATTTTAATTCGCAAATATTATCTTTATCAGCAGCATAAGCCCTATCCCAATCAAAAATACAAGAAAATGTGTTAATGACTTCTTGAGACTTTCCCTGTGCTTGATTTCAGGGATTAAATCTGATGATGCGATATAGATAAAATTTCCCGCAGCAAATGATAAAAGGTAAATGGCTGAACCCTCGATCCAGGAGGAAAGGAAATAACCACAGATTCCTCCAATGACGGCGGTTAATGCAGATATAAAGTTAAGGAACAATGCCTTAACCTTATCAAAACCACCATAGACAAGAACTCCAAAATCACCAAGTTCCTGTGGAATTTCGTGTAACGCTACCGCTAAGGTTGTGACAATTCCCACCGCAGGGTTGATTACAAAACTTCCCGCTATGATCAAGCCGTCAATAAAATTATGTATTCCATCGGAAATTAAAATTAAATAGGAGAACGGCTTTATGTTGCATTCTTCGCTATGGCAACCGTGGTGGTGGTGCCATCTAATGAATTGCTCCAAGACAAAGAAAAGACAGAAACCGAGAAGCAGATATAAGAATATATTTAAAACCATCTCCGGATCAGCATTTGTTTTTAAAATTGCCTCCGGCAACAAATGCAAAAAGGCTCCCCCAATCAATGCACCTGCAGACAGCGACACAAGAATTAAAAGAATCTTATTCAATAATTTTTCTTTTAAAAATAAAGTTAAAACTCCGACAAATGCTATTAGACTGATTAAAAAAGTGCTTCCCAATATCCATAGTAATGTATTATCCATCATGCTGTCTATTAGAATTATTTAAAGATTATGGCGTGTGCAGGACATGCGTCAACACACAATAGACATTCCATACACGCCTCAGGATGCACTACCTTGGCTTTGCCATTGATTATTTCAAACACAATTGGCTCTGCAGGACATGCTGAAATACAATTATTACACCCTATGCAGGCTTCTTCATCTACTCTTGGTGGCATTTTTAATTGAATTGATCATTACCCTCACTCATCTCCTTCTATTCCATACCGCTGTCTGTCCTTCAGTTCCTGCAGTTTTCCTTCATTCCATCCGGAGATGTTCTGGTAGTACCCGGTGATGCGAGACCAATGCTGGAGTGCTTTACCGCCGTGGGGCAATCTATCTTCATATTTTTCAGCACATTCCATTGAACACACAACATCCCCTTTACCGCTCGCCTTTAAACTCTTATCAACATTTGCCTGGAGATATTCCCCTTTTATTTCCTTTCCGCATACCGAACATTTCATTTTATATTTTTATTTAATCCTATCTTTTCCCAACCCTTATCATCTTACTCCCGCATTCGGGGCATGTTTCCTCCTGGCACGGTTTTCCTCTCTCATGGGGAATCTTATGTCCACAATTGGGGCATAAACACTCCCCACCCGGGCCTAATCCCAACCTTTCTTCATCTGGCATTTTTCTTCTTTTTTATTTAAAACCATCTGCCTCTTCCGCGACCCGTTCTTCTGCCCATACCGCGACCTCTGCCGAACCCCATACCCCGAATTACTCCCGGATACACGGGTGCTTGTCCCACCATTGGTGTTTGGGCATATACTGGTGCTGGAGAAACTCCCGGTGAACAAAATCCTCTTCCTCCACCAGTAAGCGGTCCCAATCCTCTTGGTCCTGTTCCATCAAATCCTGGCATTTTTCTTTTATTTTTTTATTCTGATTCCGGAGGCACAATAGCCCCCACAGGACAAACATCTGCACATGTTCCGCACTCGGTGCATTTCTCCGGGTCAATCACATAGATTTCTTCGCCTTTACTTATTGCCCCCGCAGGGCATTCATCTTCGCATGTTCCGCAGGACACGCAGTCCCCCGTAATCTTATACGCCATTTTGTCTTTTTATATTCACCACTGGCTTCCGCCTCTTCCGCCGCCGCGACCTCTTCCAAATCCGCCTCCTCTGCCCATGCCTCCTGCGCGACCCATGCCGCCGCCTGGCATTCCAGCATATGCGGACCCTGTTGGCTGGGAAATCTCCTGCAATTCTCCATTGAGATATTTCATCACCGCATCCTTTACACTCATCCCCTGTGCGGAAACCACTTTAACCCCTGCCTGGCTTAAAATTGGAAAAGCATTTGGCCCATAGTTTCCCGCTATCACAACGTTTGCTCCTTTACCTGCCACAAATTGTGATGCCTGGATCCCCGCTCCGCCCATTGCACCAGCGAATTGGTTTTGCACAAGTTCCGTGTCCTTGATCTCTTTTCCCTCAACTTCCACAAAAGTGAAAGTTGCGCACCTTCCAAATACTGCCGAGACAGTATCTTCTAAACCTCCTTTTGTTGTCGCTGCACAAATTTTCATTTTCTTCCTATCTTTTACTTTTCACATGGATGCTTCTTCACATCCCCGTGGCATTCTTTTATCTGCTCTGGCGTGCACTCCCCCGGTTTGTGTTTCAATCCGTTGAGAACGCACTCCACTTCTCCACACATTTTTTATTTTTTCAATTCTTCAATCCTCTTCTTAATTTCCTTCAACTGCTGATCCAGGATGTCTGCCTGGTTTTCCAGCATCTGCAGTTCCTGTTCCTTTGTCATTTCCAGACTTTGCATTGGCGCAACTCCTGCTTGGGCTCTTGCCCAGAATGGAAGTCCAGTTGCCCAATATACATTCCTGAATCCTCGTCCTCGTCCAAAGCCGCCTCTGAATCCCATACCTGATGGTCTTGGTATCTGTCCGCTCATCCATAAGGGGGTACATCTTCCTCCCGTACCCCAGGGGCCTGTTCCATCTCCTCCTGGCATTTTTATCTTTTTATTTAATTTTGCACTTATGTGCTTAATTATATATAGGAATTTAGAGTATATAAACGATCAATAAAATCAATATTTTCTCAATCATGCTCTTCAAACATCTTATCCTGTGTTGGATCGTTTGCCCGTAACCACTCAATAAGCATCGCAGCATGCTCTTTCTCTTCGTCACGATTGTGCTCCAAAATTTTTTTCAATGACTTATTCTTGGTTATATCAATTCGCTCCTGATACCAATTTATCGCTTCCAACTCCTCAATCAAAGATTGTCTTGCTCGCTCCAAATCCTTTGTTTCCTCCGGGAGGTTTTCCCTTCCTTCATGTTCTCCGGTCATTTTTTATTTTTTCAATTCTTCAATCCTCTCCTTAATTTCCTTCAACTGCTGATCCAGGATGTCTGCCTGGTTTTCCAGCATCTGCAGTTCCTGTTCCTTTGGTATTTGCGTCATCGGCTGGACGGGAGTAACTCCCGCAGGTGCTTGCTGCTGCATAAATGCTGCAAACTGCGGCATCTGCCCGCTCTGCATAATATACTGTGCTCCTGGCGGCATCCCGCCCCATCCGGGGCTAAAGCCGAAGCGCATCCATCCCGGCAAACCGGTTGCATAATACATCCTTCTATATCCTCTTCCTCCAAATGGCATTTTTCTTTATTTTTGATAAATTTTTTTAAACGTTTTTATTGTAGCGCAAATTATACCCCCTGCTTTAAAGTTCCTTAATCTTATCCACGCGAATCTTTTTAACCTTTGATTTGTTTATCCTGTCCGACAACCAATCGGGCGCATTCTTGGGCTTTGGAACTTTTTCAACCGAGCCCTCAAAGACATGAACCCTCCACATCCCGTCCTTCTTTTTTCTGCGTTCTCTCAGCTGTATATCCTTAAATCCCCTTCTTGCTGCTTTTAAAGCCGCCTGTCCCGGGGTCCTGCCCCTGAACATATGGTTTGTGTCCTTATTCCCCTCCCTCAGGGCATAATATTTTTTATCTGCCATTTTTGCTGTATTTTACTTTTTTATTTTGCACTTATGTGCTTAATTATATTATGTGAGTATATAAATAAAAAGACTATTTTGATTTCTTAGATCAATCCAAAGACCATTGCTGTTCCCAGACCAATCAGGATCAAACCCGCCGCCCAGTGAAGGTTCTTCAGATTTCTTTCCCTCCAGCCGCCCATGTCCTCAACGGTTTTGAAGCCAAAGTAAGTGATCAATGTTATTGCGATCATCGGTGAAATGAATATGCACATGTAAATCAATAAGTAGGGAATGGCGGAAAGCAATTCAATGGCGGAGAGCAGGCCGTTTACCACAAAGTAGGGACCAGCGGTGCATGGTGTCAGGAAGAAACTAACAGCCAGTCCAACCACGAATGCGCCTTTTGTTGAAATCACCCCCTTAATCAAGCCCTTCATTTTAGGGCGCCACCTTTCTGGGACCTCCATTATAAAACCTCCGCTGCCATACCATATTGCATCCTTAATGTTCAGCAAACCAAGAACTATTGCTAACACTCCCAGTAGTTGGTAAAACCAGACGCTTCCCGAACCGCCAAATAATGCCAGAAATTTGAATCCATAAATTATCAGCAAACCAAATATAAAATACATCAAGAAGATTGCAGCGCTGAACGCTAATCCCGCCCTGAGCGCTTTTCTTTTTTCTTTTGGAAATCTTGTTAAAATAGCTGTCATCAAAATTATTAAAACTGCCAACTCGCAGGGATTTACCGCATCAACTAAAGCCAAACCAGCAACATAGAGCAGTGAAACTCCTTCTTCTTCACATTCTTCACACAGGGGGCACTTAGTACAGTTAATTTCAATACATTTCTGGATCTCGTATTCAAGATTTTCAATTATTGGAGCATCACCTAAAAAATATTTATCTCCAATAAAAACGATGGGTATATAACCCCTCTCATTGCCTGGAACGCTGTAATTACTATACAATTTGCCGATTAATTTGGAGTTATCTGCTATTTCAAATCTATGAACTTCTAACGGGTATTCTTTTTCCAGATCCTTGATATAAGAATCTGCTTTTGCACAATGAACACATCCCTTGGAATGGAAAAAGTATATGCAAACATTATTGTCATCTGGTTTTTCTGCAGATCCATTACTCGCTGCTGCTACTTGAAAGAATATCATTAATGCGATCACGAAGATTGGTAATCGTTTCATTTTCTTTTTAATTTTTATTTTAAAATTTTATGGTCAATAAATACTATATCATTCCGCTCAAAAGCACAACACCCACAATAATTATCGCGATTCCTGCAATTAAATGCATCCTCCTTATATTTCTTTCTTTCCACGATTCTACTTCTTTGGCACTCTTCACACCCCTGTAAATCAAAACCAGGATTAAGAGCATCGGCAGTACAAAGATGAAGTTATATAGAATGAGCAGCATGATCCCCTGTAAATACGTTACGCCTGTTGTCGAGAGCATTCCAATGATTGCCGCATAAATTGTTCCGACGCATGGGGTTAAAAATAAACTGACCACCAATCCTGCAATAAACGCCCCGTGAATGCTTGTCACACCTCCAATAATCCTTTTCATCCTTGGACGCCATGATAAAGGAACCTCCATTGCAAACCCGCCGGCATGCGGCTTAATATAATCTTTAATATTCAATATCCCCAGTATTATTGCCACCACCCCAACAACCCTCTTAAACATTACGCTTGCCCCGGATGATGCTAACCATTCTTTCAGCACAGTAAATAATCCTAACCCTGTTAACAGATAAACGATGTAGATAGCGGCGATAAATGATAAGCCAAGGTAAAGCATCTTTTTTGGATCGTGAAATTTTGAAATCGCTACGGTGATAAGAATGATCATAACCGCAAGAGCACAGACATTCACCGCATCTCCAAGGGCGCCAAGGACAATCATCGCAATTATAATCGTGAGTGCTTTATCTTCTTTTTCTTTCTCTACAATCAGGTATGTACATCCGGTTCCGCTTAAATCCGTTATAACTTTCCTTGCATCCCCCATATTTTCACTTGTGTAATATGAATCATTTATTATCATTATTGGGAAGCGAGCGAGGTCTGGAATATCGTATGCGCTCTTGTACTTTGTGAACAGAGCGGCGTCTTCCGGATTTGTCATTATGAATGCGTGAATATCTAAATTATATGTCTCATTCATTTCCTCCAGGAAAAAGTCCATTTCTGTGCAGTGCTCGCAGGTTTCTGTGAAGAAAAACACACAGATTTCATTACTTAATACGGTTACATTTCTGGTTGGTGGGGTTATATTAGTTGTGGTGTTTGAAATGATGTTGGATTCCGTGATGTTCGGTTCAGTGATGTTAGATTCCGTAATATTTGGAGAAGAAATATTTACAAGAAAATCTGAAATATTTCTCAGCCACCCTTTTCCCACATCGCCCCATCCTATCGAAACAGCATCTGGAACTCTCTTGTCTGTTGCTTGAGCGAAAATTACAAACTTTGAATTTTCTTTATTATTAAGTTTCTTGATGGGATATGTAAAATTTACATTATAACCATCCTCTAAATAGAAATCCTCAGAAATATAATCTCTCGCGACATTCATAAAATCAGGAAACTTACTGCTCTCATAAACATGATCTTCAACAACCACAAGGTACAATTTTAGGTCCTTTTCCCCTCCCGAATTTTTTATCAGAATGTTGAATTTTAAATCCCCGTCTATAAACGCATTGGCATTAATTTTAATGTCGCCCTCCTTTCTTAGTTCCTTTTCAATAACGGGTTTGAACTTTTTATAGTTCTCATCAATACTCTCGCTTCCCCCACAGATTTCATTCTCGCCGTTAAAGAATGTATAAAGGTAGTAACCGCATAAACCATAGCCGCCGTAGAAATCCCGCCTTTCATTTGTTTTTTTATTCTCAAGTGAATCACGGAGGTGATATTCAAGGAGTATAACATCATCATATTCCCTCTCAAGTTCTTCAAGTGCCCCGTCAGCAGCTTGGCATATTGGACATACATCCCTTGTAAAGGTCTCAACGAGCACACTCTCCGCCATGACAGTATTTCCAACAATTATGAATACTAAAATTAGTGTTAATTTGAGTTTCATCTTATCATTGATTTTTGCACTTATGTTCTTAATTATATGTGAATTTAAAAATAAAAATAAAATTTCCATATCCAAATATCCAAATATCCAAATTACAATGAATAATTGAATTCACAAACTAAATTTAAACACCAAAGTAGAACTAAACTCTTCCCGCAACTTCCTTTAGATTTTTTATCAATTCAAAGATTTTTTCATCACGAACGCTGTAATAGTAGCAATATTTTTCCCTGTTCCCAACCCTTTTTTTAAATTTAGATATAACCGGCTCCTTTAGAGGACCCTTCCTGAATTTGAGTATGCCTGCCTCTCTTAAAATCTTCAAATGCTGCGAAACCGTTGGCTGGGACTTACCGGTTATTGGAATGATCTCATAGACGCATTTCTCTTTGCCTTTTAAAAACTCCACTATCGTAATCCTTGTTTCATCTGCCAATGCCTTTAAGATTTTAACTTCGTTTTCCATCACTAACCAATGCGGTTATTATAACCTGGCGGTAATTAATTTTTTTATTATTTGCACCTATGTGCTTAATAATATTAATTAAAATAAAATAATAATCGGAAAAATGAAAACCAAAACTAAATTAAATGTCAAAAAAATTTTGGATAACAAAACATTTCAGATTATAAATAATATTGCGGCAGGGAAGATTTTAATTGCTGCGGTTATATGTTTTGTTTTTGTTGGAAATGCAGGGGCAGGGGATTGGCCAATGTTCCGCCATGATTCGTGGCATACCGGCGAGACATCTGATGTTATTAAAAATCCTAAAGATTTGGAATTGGAATGGAAATTTAAGACCGGAGATCTTGTATATTCATCACCTGCGGTCTCCGGGAATTATGTTTATGTTGGCTCTAATGATAACTACATTTACTGCCTTGATAAAAATACAGGGGAATTGAAGTGGAAATTTAAGACCGGATCTTATGTGAAATCATCACCTGCGGTCTCCGGAGATTATGTTTATGTTGGCTCTATAGACAGTTATGTTTATTGTTTAAATAAGGATACAGGGGAATTGGAGTGGAAATTTAAGACCAGTGGGTTCAATGTGTGGTCATCGCCCGCGGTCTCCGGAGATTATGTTTATGTTGGTTCCGGGGAGGGTTATTTTTATTGTTTAAGTAAGGATACAGGGGAATTGGAGTGGAAATTTAAGACCGGGGACAGGGTGTGGTCATCGCCCGCGGTCTCCGGAGATTATGTTTATGTTGGTTTTGGCTATTTTAGTGCTCAACGACAACTATATTCTAAAGGCTCCATTCACTGCATTGATAAAAATACCGGGGAGTCGAAATGGGAACTTGAGACCAGATTTGATGTGCAGTCATCACCCGCGGTCTCTGGGAATTATGTTTACATCGGCGTTCATATGTCATATTATCTCGCTCATGAGGCTTGGAAAACTGATGATTACATTCAATGCCTTGATAAAGATACAGGGGAATTGAAGTGGAAATTTAAAACTGGCGGCAATGTTCGTTCATCGCCCGCGGTCTCCGGAGATTATGTTTATGTTGGCTCCGGAGATAATTACGTTTACTGCCTTAATAAGAACACGGGGGAACTGGAATGGAAATTTAAAACTGATGGTGCGGTGGACTCATCCCCGGCAGTCTCAGAGAATTATGTTTATGTTGGCTCTGATGATGGTTATGTTTACGCATTCACTACTTTAAAATCCGTAGGTTCACCATGCTCTGACGACCCGGAATGCAAAACCAAGAACTGCTTTAAAGGGGTATGCAGTGATGAAGGATACTGCGATGCGGATTCGGACTGCTCTTCCGGTCAGTACTGCTCCGGTAATAAGTGTGAAACTTTAAAATCCGTAGGTTCACCATGCTCTGACGACCCGGAATGCGAAACCAAGAACTGCTTTAAAGGGGTATGCAGTGATGAAGGATACTGCGATGCGGATTCGGACTGCTCTTCCGGTCAGTACTGTTCCGGTAATAAGTGCGAAATTAAGAAGGGCATTGAAATACCCCGGTTTTTCATTCCAGGTTTAGTCATCTCCTTAATATTTTTAATTTTAGTTTATTTTGTGATAAAAAGGAGAAAGTAGATTTGCCTCTGCACTATAAAAACATGGAATCAATCATCTTTTACAACAAAACTCCCTCCCTTTATCTCAATCGCCTTCCCATTTATCAAAGCATCAACAACCTTCTTTCTCCCTGATTTCAAATCTCTCCACAGCGTCTTCCTGGACACATTCACTCGTTTTGCTGCTTCCTCATGTTCCAAACCCTCAAAATCAACCAATCTAATCGCTTCAAGTTCCTCCACGCTAAGCCTTACTGCCTCCAGATCCACTAAAGGGATCCCTCTTGGCTTAAAATAATCTACATCCGGAATTCCTGAAACATTCCTCAGGCATCTTGGTCTCCCCCTCCCGCATCTTTTTCTATGCTTCATTTTTTATTGTAATACAGATTATATGCTTATTAAGTGCATTAGGGGTTGGAACGAAGTGGAAAACCCCTACATTCGCTATGATGATCAACCTTTCAGAAGGTTGTTTTTTATATTTTCCCATATATTTTTTATCTCATTTGAAACCCTTCCACTTGAAAATTCAACAACCGGCTTTTCGGCAATCATTGCCTTCGTAACCGCGGGATCGAAAGGGATTTCTCCTGCAATTGAAATTTCCTCTTTCCCGCAGAAATTCTTTATTTTATTAGTATTTTCTAAATTAATATTATATTTATTAATGCAGACAACTGTCTTCACACCAAAATGCTTTGCCACGGATAAGATTCTCTTCAAATCGTGGATTCCAGACATCGTTGGTTCCGTAACAATTAATGCTAAATCAACACCCGAAAGTGATGCTATCACGGGACAGCCGATACCCGGGGAGCCGTCAATGATAATTAAATCCTTTCCGTTATTTTCCGCAACCGTTTTTGCATTCTCCTTCACCACAGTAACCAATTTCCCGGATGCTTCCTCGGCGATATTTAATTTTGCGTGTGACATCAGCCCGTATCTGGTTTCTGATATGTAAGCGTGACCGGAAATTTTTTCTTTAAGTTGAATCGCTTCTTCGGGACAGATAAAAACACACGCTCCACAGCCCTCACATCTTATGTCATCTATTTCAAAATTTTGATTTACTGCATCGAACCTGCAAACACTTTCACACTTGCCGCATTCTATGCATTTTGAATCATCCTTTATCGCTACTTTTGAGCCGTGAAATTCCTGAGTTTCCTTAATCTCCGGTTTCAGGATTAGATGCAGATCTGGTGCATCAACATCACAGTCCGCGATTACTGCATTTTCTGCTAATGCTGCGAATGACGCAACAATCGTTGTTTTTCCTGTTCCTCCTTTGCCGCTTATTACAACTATTTGTTTCATTTTCTTAATTTTTCTTTTAGCCATCCAATTTTCACTCCCTCTCTTTGGTCGAATTCTGGAACATAAGGTTTTATATCAAGAAGGGGTGTGCCGTCTATTACATCAATTCCCCTGACTTTAAGCACGTTTTTTCTTATCTCTATTAATCCAACAATAGAAAGTCCAATCGGATTTGGCCTTCCCGGGGCCCTTGTGGCGAATACCCCCCTCGGTTCATTATCTAGAAATGGTTTAACGCTAAGTTCATAGCCATCGGATTCATGGAATATATACAGAATTATGATGTGGGAGAAGCCTTTCAAGTCTTTAAGACCGGGTGCGTATTCCTCAAAGACCTCGATCTCTCCTTCTTCATCTGATCTTGACGCCTGAATTGGCACTTCCTCTTTGGCTTTATATGGGGAATGAATCACCCCGATTGGCTTTAATTCCGTTTTCATTTTAATTTAGTTTTAAAAAACATTCCTCTTTCCTCTTCCTTACAATTTATTTTCCCGTTTTTTATAAGTACCCGCAGGTATTTATTAATCTCATTCAGATGTATCCCCAGCATTTCTGATAAATCCCTGGCGGTGCACGGACGCCTTCTTAAAGTTGAGATTATGTTCTCCTCAATATCCCTGCTGAAACTTCTAATCTTTTTTCTTTGTTTGAATTCCGCAATGATTTCAGCATCCAGAAAAAGGGCAATTTTCTCAAGAGCTTCTTTTTTTGCTTGTATTACCCAGTCCTCTGTTCCCGGGCGATCAAGTATATTTAGTTGAATCCTGCCGGGTTTTATTTTTTTGATCGCTCTCTTGAGCAATTGCAGTTGATCATCCGTATCATTCAAGCCGGGAACAATAAAGATTTCAAGCCACATTTTGCCTGAAAATTCTTTACGGAATTCGATAAGTCCGTCCATGATTTTATTTATATCCAACTCCCTTTGAGGTCTGTTTATTTTTCTGAAAAGTTCATCGGATGCAGCATCAAGGGAGGGAATTATCAGATCGGCATTTTTAATTTCATCCCTTAGTTTCTTATTGTAAAAAAGTGTGCCATTCGTAAGTACCGCTATTTTATATTGAGGATAATTCCGCTTTAAAAAATCAATGATTTCACCGATCCTGCTATGTAGGGTTGGCTCACCTGAGCCTGAAAAGGTGATGTAATCCAAATCTGGTGAAGTCTCCAAGTATTCATTTAATTCATTTAAAATCTCATCCGTTGGAATGTATTCCTTACGCTCAAGGGTTAAATTTGTTGTCTTTCCGCATTCACAATATACGCAGTTCAGTGTGCAGGTTTTGTGCGGCACCGGATCTATCCCAAGTGAAATTCCAAGCCGCCTTGACCCCACAGGTCCGAATAAATGCTTATATCTCATCCCTTCCATGTTTAATTCATTATCAATCTATCCATTAAAATTTGACCTTATGTGCATAAATGATTTAGATCAGAATGCAATAAAAATGTTAAAATTGCAAAATTTTTGGTTAATAGAGATGGGTTCGCCTAACGATGGCATATACGAACCGGTTCGCACATACACCCCATCCGGATTAAAGTTAACCTTAATCTTCAATTAATCTTCAATAAATTATTTCTGAAAAAATAATAAACAAGGAATAAAAAGGAATTTGGAGAGCACGGCACCCTCCGTACATTATACGGGAATTGGCTGCAGGCGGTCGAACCGCATTATGGGATTATATCGGATATCGCGAAAATTTTTTGTTTCATGATAAAATAGCCTTATATTTTTTGGTAACTCACATGAACTATTGGTTAATATCAAATTTATCCTTCCAAAGGTATCTCAATCTATTCTTTACAAAATCATTTAATTCATCTACATCCTTAAAGGCTTTATATGTGCATTGCTTTTCTATGTCCTCTAACCATCTCTTCTGCCTTTCATCTACTCTTTCAACATTTTTTACATAGACTAAAATACAGTCTTTATCAAACTCTAATTTTGCTTCTTCAAATTCCTTATGCGTGGGCGATATCCCACTTTCTGCCCCATAAGTAGAGCCAAAGATTAAAAGGTAAACATCGCTATCCTTTAATTCTTCAGATTGAATCTCATCTGCTGTTTTTCCACTTGGAATTGTTTCTTCTTCTTTTTCCCATCTCCAAGCCTCAAATGGTAAGTTTTCCTCTCGTAATTCATCAATAGCTTCCTCTACTGCATCCCTTTCCCCTTTTAATTCATCAATTCGTGAACTTATAAAAACCTTCACGGGTTCTACCCCCTCACCCGCCCTATCTAATGGTTTTTCCAATGAACCAACCCTTTTCTTATTTCTCTTGGATTTTATTTCACCACCCCACTTTTTGGCATAATAATCAGAGAAGGCATTTAAAAACACCGTATATTTACCGTGCCCGACCCTTCTCAAAACTCCATTTTCAATTAGCATTGATAGGTAAGAACTTATTGTCTTTTCAGGGATCCCCATCTCGCTTTTTAGTTCCCGGTAACTCATTGCCCCCCCATTTTCACATATTTTCAGTACAATTTCCCTTTTATTCTCATTGTCCTCGAATCCAGTGTAATAATAATTAAAAAAATTATCCCCTAATTCACCCAAAATTTTTGGATAAACACCGGAGAATTCATTTTCATCCATCTTATTTAGGTCATTTTCATATGCGTGATCATATGCGTGCCATCCGGTAACCTGTAAAACATAAGGGTGCCCTCCAGTTAGTTCATATATTTTACTGATTAAATGTGGTGAAATGGTTAATGGAGCATTTTTCAAGTATTCATAAAAAAATGTTCGTGTATTTTCTGAATTAAATCTTGGCAATGTCTTTATCGGAAAATGCCTTCCAAATGCCGCTGTAACCTCCCTGTCCTTGAATCTTTCCCTTGTTTTGGCTTTGTCAAGTCTTACCGATACACCTAACATATACTTATAATCTGCCATGTTAAGTCCAAAAAACATATTTCTAATCCACAATGGCATTCCCGCATCTATTAAATAATCCGCTTCGTCAAGGATCAGATATATGCCCCCCGCATTACCCCGGACAGAATCCCATATATCTTTAAACACCATGGAAAACGAGTTTCCGATACTATAACTTTCACACAATTCCCTGTACTTCTTTCCAGCTTCAAGATTCTTGATACTGTCAATTGATTCTTGAATATTTGGAGTTATGTCTCCTTTATTTTTGATGGCTCTTGTTGCCGCTATGCCATCCCTCAAAGATTTTTCATTAAAACTTCCTATTATGTGATCAAGAATTTTGTTAGTAGACGGATCAGAACCCTCTAATTGATTTACCAATACCGGAAGAAAATTATTTTTGTATGCTATTTGTCCGAATTTGTATAATAACGATGTTTTGCCCACGCCATATTCTCCACACACTGTATAGTGCTCGGGTGTCGGTGCCATCTCACTTGTAAATTGACTTAAATTTTCTTCAAATTCACCGAGAATATTGTTCCTCCCCACCAATATTGGTGGGGGAGCCATTGTTTTTCTAAATGGATTGTCTGCCCATGTGCTCATTTTTCATAAATTTTGGCTATATAAAATCATGTCAACATTTAACTATAATTTTATCAATTGTTGAATGTCTTAAAAGTATGCGTCAACTTTTATAATATTTGTCAACTCATGTCAACTTTTATGTCAATTCTTATCAATTTATCTTTATTAATCTATTTATTTAATTTGCATGTATTGTTTATATTATTAATAAGACATTTATTTATTAAAAACATATATATAAATAAAAATGGTTGAGTTTCGATCAGAAGACCAGTTCCAGGAAATTAGGGACACACTCTATGGAGATATTTTGCTGTATAGTGATGAGATAGAGTTATTAAATGCATGGGAAATGCAGAGACTGAGGAATATAAGGCAGCTGGGGTTCGCTCATCTTGTATATCCCGGAGCGAACCATACGCGATTTGAACATTGTATAGGGGCTCGTTATATGCTCCAGCAGGTGATAGAGCGTTCACAATTGGAAAAATATTTTGAGCACGAGGGCGATATTAGAATATTGTATAAGGCAGCTTTGATTCATGACATAGGCCATTCTACATTTGGACATATAACCGAGAGACTCGGAGTTCAAACTCATGAAGAGATAACAATATCTATGATCAATGGAAAGATGAATGATGTATTGGTGAGTGTAATAGATGATGAAAACATAAAGCCGTTTATCTCAGATTTGATAGGTGGTGAAAAATCAATAACAAACTTTTTGGATGAGAAAGAGAGAAGGATGATATGCGATATTTTATCAAAAAAATCAAAACCAATATTTTATTCCCAACTGATCAGCGGGCTCATAGATGCGGACATACTTGATTATTTAAGAAGAGATTCATACTACTGTGGATTGCATTATGGATTCTACGATGACAGGATATTATCGGCGTTTGATGTTGATGAGGATAAATTAGACCTAGTGTTGAAGTACAAACCAGATTCCATATCCTCTGCATTGAGCGTATTAGAATCTCGGCTTAAAATGATGAAGGCGGTTTACCGACACCACACGGTACTTGCTGCGGACTCTATGCTTTTGAAAGCATTAGAAATGGCATTTGGTGAGATTATTCATGAGGAAGATATATATCTATTAGATGATGAAGAGGTCTTAGATATTCTAACAAAATCAGAGAGCGAAACAGTAAAAAACCTTGCTTACCGGTTAAAACGCAGAGACCTTTATAAGAGGGCTTATGTGGTCCAAAATAAAACACGGGAGTTGGAGACTGAAATTGAAAAAATGAAAAATAATGCTGTTTATATGCGTGAAATGATGAAAAAAATTGCAAAACGATCTTCGGATCTTGGGTTAATAAAACTTGGGGAGAGAAAAATTTCTGTTGAGGATATAATAGTTAATATGCCAATACCTCGTTCATACAGGGAAATGCACGATACAGTATTGTTAAAACGCGGGGATGGTGATGAGAAAGAGCGAATACAATTGGGATGGGAATCTCCTTCCGTAAATGCATTAACCGAGGAATATAATCGATTATGGACTTTTTTCGTATATGTTTCGGATCCAAATTTTGCGGATTACGTGAAAGACGCGTGTAAAGAAATTTTTGGTATTGAAAGTGCATACGATCGCTCAAAAGGCAGGATTACTTCTCCGCCTGCTTTAATTGAAGAAACCAATACAGAAATTATTAAAAAGGTGTTTGAACGGATAGAAGAGATGCCAAGGGCATCTTTAGAGCCCATAAAAGTTTTACTGAAATCGGATAATGAACTTACGAGGGATGAAATATCAAAAGAATTAGGAATTGAATCAACCACGGTGTCTTCATACCTAAATAAAATATTAAGCATAGAAAAAGAATTTGGGGTTGGTATATTAAAATATCGCACAGATAGAAATAAAATTAAATTCTGGAAGGTTCGTCCGGAAATGCGCGATATAATAGGTGATGCATTAATGTTATTGGAATAAACAAAAATGTCGGAGGATGTGAACCATTGGGTGAGGAAAATAGAAGGGCTCGCAGAGAGGGTCAGGATAAAGGATAAGGATAAGATACCGAAGTCCATAAAAGGAAGTATTTTAACTATTGTTGCAAATAATGGAGGCAGTTGGGAGGGTACACTCTCCTCTTTGAGGTCTTCAACAGTGTAGTGTATGGGAATTTTTCTTTCCCCCAGCATATCCATCATCTCATTTCTTGAGACAGATGCGATTTCCGATGCCTTGCCTATGGAGACAACACCCTCTCTAAAGAGTTCTATGGCGATTAATTTCTTCAAAAATTTTCCTAATCCCTTTTGCCTCACCTTACAGACAGTTACGATTTCAGATGGCAAATCCAATGTTGCTTGCATTGTTGCTTGCATTTTATTTTTGATTTGTTCTTATTAATTATCATCAAATTTAATAAATAAAAGATTTGAGCACTATTTTTCTGTTTTCAATAAGGTTCTTACATGCCGGGGGGTTTTGAATATTTAAAACTTCTTTCAAAATAGTACACTATACCGAAACATTTATATACTAATCCCTAACTCCGCCTGTTTTAAGTAATAGGTATTTCCAGTTTCTCAATAATATCTCTT
>MCBC01000121.1 GCA_001723855.1 Candidatus Altarchaeales archaeon WOR_SM1_86-2
CTTTTGAGCATACATTAAAGGGTATATCAAAAATCCTGATCTCGGATAAGAAGAAGCTGGTTCTGATAGATGAACTCGAGGCGATAACCGAGCCTGGAGCGGCAGCAAGATTGATCTGCGCAATTCTTGAAATGCTCGTTGAAAAGGGTGATTTCGCAGTCGTGGTCACGCATCTGTCAGAGGAGATTTTGGAGCACATCGGGGAGGACGTCAGGGTTGACGGGATAACTGCTACGGGACTTGACGAGCAGTTGAATCTTGTCGTTGACCGCCAGCCTGAATTCAACACGATAGGAAAAAGCACGCCTGAGTTGATAGTCGAGAAACTGTATCGGAAAAGCGGCGCCTCGGATATGCAAAAGGAGATCTACAAGCGGATTCTTAACAAGATGGGGAAGGGATGAAAAACAACCTTCTGAAACAGCAAAACAATCAAAATTGATGAAGTCAATTTTGTGTATTGAAATTTCCTTGAAATTTCACATATTTCAAAGAAATTTTGTGTTCGCAAGATTTACAGAGTAAATCTTGGAATCCAAAACCACAGAGTGGTTTTGCGATTCCAAAAGTGCAAAGCACTTGTGGCTGAGAGACATTGTCTCTCAGACACGTGTCAGAGCAGAGTTTGCCGTATTTGAGAGGGTTGATCATCAAAATGAACGGGGGTTTTCACCCCCATGCCTTGCACAACGGTTTCTGGACGAATCCGGGCATTGAAGAATAGTGTGTCTAACTGCATGACCTGGTTTTATTGTTTTAAAAGAATGAATTATTAAAATAAAATATGATCATAAAATCCATTAAACTCAGGAATTTTAAGTCGCATAGTAATACGAAGATTGACTTCGAGAGAGGGATTTCCATAATAGTGGGCGAGAACGGGGCGGGCAAGACGAGTATATTGGAAGCGATCTCCTTTGTGCTTTTCAAGGATTTCACGGGGGGGATAGACGATCTTATCAGAAGGGGAAGCGGTGAATTGGAAGTGGAGTTAGAATTTACGCATGACAGGGGGGAATATAAGGTCTGCAGAAAGAAAAGGAAAAATATCCCGCCTGAATCCAGGTTATATGCGAAGAGCGATGGGTTTTTGATTATCCAGGAGGGAGACAGGAATGTCACGGAGGAGATAAGGAATATCCTGCAGATGGATGACGCATTATTTATGAACGCTGTTTATATCAGGCAGGGGGAGATTGCAAAATTATTGGATGCGATCCCGTCAAAGAGAAAAGAGATAATTGGTAAGCTGCTCGGCATTGATGCTTTGCAAAGAGCGTGGAATGTAATGCCGGAAATAATCAGCGATTACAAGGATAAGAAGATAAGGATCGACGGGGAGCTGGAAAGAAAAAAGGGGGTAGAGGAGGGATTGGAGCATAAGAAAAAGGAACTTGATGCAAAAAGAGCCGATAAGGGGGGGATAGAGAGAAACATCGGTGCAAGAGAGGAAGACGCGAGAAGACTTAAGGGTGAAAACGAAGAATATGACAAAAAACGGGAGGTTTTTCTACAATTCACGGAAAAACTCAAGCACAGGAGAGAGATTCTAGGGCATAAGCAAAGAAGGGTCCGGGAGGTCGAAAATCAACTAAAGGATATAAATGAATCGGAGGGGGAAATAAAAAAACTGGAGCCCGTGATCGGACTCCTCCCCGTTATCCAGAAATTTACTGATATGAATAAAGGGCTAGACCGGATCGAAAAAAATATGATGGATTCCGGGGAAAAAATAAAAAGATTAGACAGTGAAATTTCCGGGATACTCGGGAACGCTTCTTCTTTGCTTAAATGCGAGGTAAGGGATATAGCACATCTTGAAGAGGTCATTATGCTAAAAAAAGAGGATGCAGGAAAAGAATTAGAACGGACGGAAAAGAATTTAACAGAGAAAAAGGATGCCGCCTCTGACCTGAACGCCAGAAATAAAAACCTGGATAAGGCGATATGCGAATTAAAAAAAGCCGCTGGAAGGTGCCCAGTCTGCGATGCCGAGCTTACGGAAGAGCGCAGGATTGAACTTTTAAACGGATATGAACTGGAAAAAACGCAAAACGACCTGCAAATAAGAAAGTTACGGTCCGAAGTCGATGAACTGGAGTCGAAAAGAACAGGTCTGTCCGACACGGCACATTCCGTAGATAAGATCCCTGTGGACCTGCTTGAATCCAAACTCAGGGATAAATCAAGTGAAACAGAGGCGGTTAAAGAATGCCTGGAAAAAGCCGGGAAGATTAAAGAAGAGATAAATAACCTGAAAGTAGATTTTATCCTGCCCGGCGAGTATATGGAAGAAAAATTAGATTCACTGCAGCGGTCCAGGGACCGGTATAATGAATTGCTCGGTGTGATCAAAAACAAAGATAATTTGAGCGGTGAATTAAGCGATCTGGGGGGGGACATATCGGGAATAAGCAAAGAGATAGAGGAACTAACAAAGAATATCAATGAGATCCGATACAGCGAAGAATCACATTCAAAAATAAAGAATTTGTTGGAGGAAAGCCTGGAGGAACTGAATTCCCTTGTAAGGAAAATGGCTGGTCTGGATAAGGAAATAGAGATTCTGGCAGGGGATACGGAAGATATGAAAAAAGAGTTGGGGGAACTGAAATTAAAGGAGATTGAGCTTAAGAAACTGGAAGGATTCATTTCGTTTTTACACGGATTGAGGGGGTTATTCGATAAAGACGGTTTACAGAAAGAATTAAGGGTCAGATCCAAACCGATGATCGAAAAGTTCACCCGGGATATATTCGGCGGCTTTAATATGGGCTGCCAGGATATCAGCATAGGGGATGAGTATGACATCACGATGTACTACCCTGACGGGGAAAAAAGCATAGATATGATCTCCGGCGGTGAGAAAATCGCTGCTTCACTGGCTTTGAGATTGGGTATCGCGAAAGTTTTGTCCGGGGGGAGAAGCGAGTTGATGATTCTGGATGAGCCGACAATCCACCTGGATGAAATTCGCAGGAGAGAGTTGATCGACATAATAAGAAAGATACCCGGTGCAGAGTATTTTCCGCAGATAATCATAGTCACGCATGACGAGGACTTCGAGAATGCCGCGGATTCGATTTTGAGGGTTCGAAAGGAAAACGGGATTTCGCTTGTTGAAAAATACCAGGCGCCTGTATAGCATTAACCATACATATGAGAATCCGAATTTGAATTCCATAACCTTGGAAGAAGGACTTGATGCGGCATATCCCATCCTGAAAGAACGGAAGGCAATGTTGATCCTGGATTTATGCCGGGAAATTGTTGAAAAAGCAAAAGCAGATGCTGATTTCAGTTACGCGGAATTTTTGGATGTTGCGGAAGAAGATTCGAGATTTCAGGTTGTTGCGGGTCAAATTGTTGGGATATCCAGGGAGTATCAGGAATTAAGAATTTCAAAAATGGATGACGAAACAATCAACACGCTGCTAAGATTGTATTTTGATGAAGAAAGTTACATAAGTCTGAAAGGAGTTGCAATCAACAAGGCAATCATATTCTCGGAAGAGCTGCAGAGGTCGGGGTACGCGAAAAGAACAAGCAAGTGGGGGCTTTCGCTCACCTAGAAAGGTATTGAAAAATTAAAGGAGCTCGGAATAGATCATGAAAAGATAAGGGAAAGGAAAATAATTGAGGAATATGAAAAAATTAAAAGAGAAAGGGGCGAAGATGATACAAAAAAGTTTCTTGAATTCATCAACAGAGAATAATGTATATCTATAGGAATGGCGGCAACTGCCTTTTCCTTATTTAATTTTATTTCCCAATTTTAAAAATAAATGGACATCAAAAAACTGAAGGAAGAGTATCCTGATGCGGTGCCGAACACGATAATGGGCATTAAAAGATTCTACCTTAAAGACGTTGCAAATCTAAAAAGCCACAAACTCACGAAATCCGGTACAGTGCTCATTACGGACGGGGATGGAGAGGTTATAATACAGTCATACCCCCGGTTGGAAGCACCGGAAATCACAGATGATGTTCCTGTCCTTGAAGAGGATTATGTGGCGGAATATAAGGTTGACGGCTACAATGTGCGGCTTGTTTATTTGAAAAGCATTGACGGTTTTGTTGCGCTTCAAAGAGGCGGTTTTATATGCGCTCAGACCACGAGCATATTGAGGGAGGCGTTCGGCAGGGAAATTATGAAGTTCTTTAAAGAATACCCTGATATCGTTCTCTGCATGGAAGTTGTGGGAAGAAAAAGCGTAAATGCAATAAATTATGAATTTAATGAAAAAAACTGGGGTTTCGGGGATGTCGGCTATTTCATCTTCGATGCTTTTGATAAAGGCGGGATGGGAAGGTGGTATGACGCCAGTTTCATAGAGAACCTGAAATCCGCCGGTTTATCTGTGATCCCCCGGGTCGGGGTAATGAGTAACGGAGGGATTCTTGTCGAGAAAATGACAGATATTGACAGGCACTTTGACGGCGTTGTTATCAAATCGAAAGGGACAAGAGACAGGGATCACATATATAAGCTCCGCTGGGAGTATTTTATAAAGAAATTCCGGGATAAAATCAGGATCAAGGATAAGGGGGGTAAAAGAAGTGAAAAGCCGGAAGTGCGAATACTGGATCACTTCTTCCAGGGTTATCCCGAAGAGGAACTGGGACTTAACGAGGGGATATCTCCCGAGGAAATGGGGGAATTTGAAAATAAGATTAAAGTACTGGATAAAGTCGTAAGGACGGATAAATCCAGGATAGGGGACACCGTCAGCGATATCTCCGGCTGGGTCATGCAGATCCTTAAATCAAAGGGCTGTTTTGATGAAGAACTGGAAAAGCAATTATACAAGGGGGTAAGAAACCGTCTCGGCGGGTTTGTCGGCAGGAGCATGAGCAAAAAGGACAGGGAAATGAAAGTCGGGAACAAAAGATAATGTCCCTTCATGAATTTGAGGAAATGAATTTATGGTTATAATACATAATAATTAATAACTCCTCCCGATTTTCAAATTCTTTAAATCCACTATAACGGCTAATTTAGCCTTTATTTGCACTATAAAGGATTCCGATGCTGAGGGGCGCGAAAAGAAGCTTAAATCGCGAAAAGAAGCTTAAATAGACCGATTTCCAATATATAACATGGCTATAGATACCGATTTTGTTAGGAAATTAAACGTATGGGAGTTTACCCCCGAGATGGTCAATAGACTGAATGTCCATGGGACCATTGGGCTTTTAAGGATGGATAGCCGGTTATATTGAATCCCTCATCAGTCCGGGAGGCCTTCTTTTGGGCTATAAAGGCCATTTTGGGCGTTATATCGAATTTAAA
>MCBC01000122.1 GCA_001723855.1 Candidatus Altarchaeales archaeon WOR_SM1_86-2
TTTGATGCTTTATGTGCTTAGTTTAATTATCATCTACTCAAATATAATAATTCAACAAGATTTTCCACAGCTAATTAACCCAATTTAAAAGGGGGAGCACCAAAATTTTAGTGGTTGGAAACTGTCCGACTTTCATACGGCAGATAACCATTATGAACTAATGATCTTCAAAACAACAGGGGACATATAAGCGAGTTTTACTATATATTCCACTATTTCTGGAACTTCTTCAGCAACCTGGTCTACTACTTCTGAGAATTCTTCAGAAACTTGATTCACCACCTCTGAACTCTTTTCAGCGACTTTTTCTATTGTTCCAGGTACCTTTTCAGCAACCTCTTTAGTTGTGTAACACATATTAATCCACTTTATGCCCTTACTTATCTTTTCTATTAATTTCTTTGCCGAACTTTTTTTATTTTCAGAGATACTATTAAGTATTTTCTCCTCTGATTCTTTGATTGCTTCACAAATTTTTTCTATCCCTTCTATACCAGATTCATTATGAATTTGAATTATTCGTTCTAAAACTTCTTTTTGCTCTTTATGATCCTTTTTCAAATCTTCCAGTTTTTGAGTTATAATCTCATTAACTCTTCTTTGTTCTTTTCTGAATTGTCTTTGTTCCCTAAA
The DNA here is from genome assembly GCA_001723855.1 of Candidatus Altarchaeales archaeon WOR_SM1_86-2. The sequence continues at coordinate 634 of MCBC01000122.1, forward strand.
TTCTTTCTTTAGCATTACATTTATCTCTGGGAGCATTCGCAGATATTTCATAGCCTCTGCATCAAACTTTTTATACACACCTTTCTTTAATGGTTCAACTGTATCAGCAAGCACATCATTAATCTCATTTATGAGATTTACTAACCTATCCTTTTCTGGATGAACAAATGGGGTAGCATCTTTTGCTCTTTTACCAATCTTTCTCGCATCAATCAAATAATCATCCTCTTCCGTTTCTCTAAACTTCCACCACAGTGCTAAGCAGTGATTTGAAGATGCAGTAACAAAAATTAAAGGAAATTTTTTATGAGATAATTTTTCTGCTTCTTTGTAATTTTCTATTGCAGAATTAAAATTATTTTCAGTGTTTATGCCAAGCTCTGCTAACTTCAAAAAGCAAACACCTTTACCTACTAATGCTGATGCACATCCTTCATCTGATTTTTCTTTTAACATAGGCAATACAGCATCATAACAGTCAATAGATTCTCTAATGTTCCTTTTAGTATTTATACCAAGCTCTGCTAACCCTAAGAGAGCATCCCCCTTACTCACTAGCATTGCACCATACTGCAAATCCCAGTTTTCTATTTCAAATATAGATGCTGCTTTTTTAAAGCACTTAACAGATATCATGAGATTCTTTTCGGGTTTTTCGCCTAATCTTGCCAATTTGAAAAGAACTATCCCCTTATTCCCCCTTATTAATGCGTAATTCAGATCCTCCTCGACAGACAAGCTCAGATAACAATCATGGTGAAATCTCGCAAGTAGAGAATTTTCCAAAACATTTTTGCCTTCATCCGCCTTTACTGCTTCATAACATTCATTAAAAATAAAGTATCTCAATTGTGGAATCTCTGCGACTCTTGAGGAAAACTTTTTTATCAATCGCATTACTTCGTCATATTGTCCATCAGAAAGTTTCAAAATCTCATCCCTTTCCATATCCATTAGAAACTCACAGAACTCGCTAATGTCTTCCTTATCTACGATTCTTTTCAATTCTTTCAGCATTTTTTGTTTATTATTTTAGAGTTCAACAATCAAAATTTAGAAACGAAATAAATTAAGTATCTCATTGCCTGCATAGTACGGATTCTCCATCTTAACTTATGAAATGTCATTACTTAATGATGTCATTACTTAATGACAGATATTCCTTTCTATACTCATGTATTAACCGATCAACATCCTCTTCTCTAATTCCCACTTCCTTTGCATGTCTCTCCATCTTTTTACAGATTTCCCCAAATCTTTCCTTTCTTGATGGTTTATTTAGTTTTTTAAGCATTTCATCACCAAATTATGAATCCCTTTGAACCTAAACTTTTCCAGGATTTTAGAAATATTTCCAATTCAAGTTCAACTTCTTCCCCAATTCCCGGGTCAATGTAAATCATTTTTCCATGTTCAAACCCACACACAACAGCTCCATGAATGCCTGCATGCCCATAAGGAAGATCCGAAACCTTTAACACAACTATCACAGGTAACTTGCGAGATATGCATTCAATCAAAAAATCAATGGTTCCGTTTTCAAAGGATAATACATTATGCCCAAGTTTTTTGACACCGTTCTCCACATTTCTGAGTAATGTTCCCTCTTTGCCTGTTTTGCAAGCCTTTTCTATCTCTGATTCTGGTATATCGGCGCCAAGGTATTCAAGAATAATTTTTATGCTCGCAGGTACACATGTGTACTCTTTCTTTTGCCTGTATTTCGATAACCTAATCTTCATTTATCCTTTCAATAATCTCTCTTGGTGCGGAAGATTCATCAGAAATCAAACCTCCTGATTTGGAGAAGACCAATCTTCCAACCTCCTTTTCTGCATACAACACCGGGACATTCCATTTGTCCTTACAAAATTCTGGTTTTTCGATTACCACAGCATCGCCAACATTCTCTAAAAGATACCCCAATGCATTATTTTCAATCTCATCAGGTGTTACTTCTTTGGGGAAAATTTTTATACATCCCCTATCCAATTCTACAGTTACGGATGATCCCTCTTTAATTCCATACTCTTCCATAATCTGCGTTGGAATGCATAATCCATTCACACCCACATGTTCTTTTAATTTTTGCATTTTATTAATTTATTATCTTAGAAATATAAAACTAAAAATCCAGATTTAACTCCTTTGCCAATTTTCTCTTTTCATAGTCCAACTGCCCCACGATTTTTATTTCTCCTGAGAGGATTTTTTCTATTACTTTCCTGTATTCGGTTTTGTGGGTGTTCATGCTCTATTTACTTAAATCATCCAGTGATAACTGGAAAAGTTCATGGAAATATCAGGTTGAATTTGTGTCAACACTGGTGACACTTTTTGTAAGTCCAGCGATTTCAACAGATTGTTTTTCAATCTCCATTTTCAATATTTTTTTCATAATTTTTCTAAAAATAAATAAAACATAAATAACTCATGACATCCGCACATTAAAAGTTTAGAAACGAAATAAATTAAGTTATCTCTCCTCTATCAGCTCCAGCATCCTTTTTGTCCTGACTATCCTAATACCCTCATATTCTTCCAGATACAGTAAGTCATTATCTCCGGAAGCAATATACTCCGCATTCCCTGAAACCCCGCACCCCAGAATCATGTTATCCTTTGGGTCTCTGCCTACCACATCCAGTTTTATATCCGGTTGGGTAATTATACATGCTCTAACCAATGCATCAACAAACTCGTCAATATCCTCACCAGTAAATCCAAACTTATCTCTTTTTGCAACACCCTTGAATTCTTTAAGAATATCCAGGGACAGAACCAGAGTCACCTCCCCGAGCATGCATTTCTCTATTAACCTGTATTCATTGCCCCCCCAACCCAATGCGGAGATCAAGGTGTTGGTGTCAACAACAATTTTAATATTCGCCTTGTTATTCATTCTCTGATCTGTACGCTTTTATTTCAGATTCAACATCCTCCCTTGTTATTCCCTTTCTTTTAAATTCATTCCTTACTTTCTCCGCTAACGATCTAAAGACCTCAACCGGTTCTTTCTTCTTTTTAAGCAGCACCATATCGTCAAAGTAGAAGAAGTCCACCACATCGCCCTCCTCCAAACTCAGGGACTTTCTGATTGTCTTCGGAATCGTTATCTGCCCTCTCCTCGTTATTTTATATGTTCCTGCAGAATACATTTTCTCTTATTTAATCCTATTCGTCCTATTATTATTACTATTTATAATGCGTATTTAAAAACAAAACTAAAAAATTTAGAAACGAAGTAAATATGCTCTTTTATTCTTATTTTTCTAAAATATAATTAAAATCAAAAGAATTTTTGTTATACAAACACAACCTTAAAATGAATGCCAGAGTCGTATCAGAGTATTTAATCCTGATAGGGATTATTGTGGTGCTGGCGGTATTTTCGGATCTGTCGGAAGCGTTTGAGAAAATTAGCACCCCTGGCAATATCTTACAGCCGCAAATAGTTGTAGCGGTGTTAATAATATTTGCGGCCAAGGTATTCATAGATATCTCTAAGCCCTTGATCAGGAAGGCCCTGGAGACCGCTGAAAGTTTCAGGAGAACAGAAAGTGCGGAGGTGAACATACAGACTACCACTAAAATATACTCTTATGTGATATGGACCTTAGCCGTGTTGCTGGCGATTCTTGTCATTGGCCCGAATTTAAGCGGTCTTCTCATGTCCGCCACTATCATAGGAGCGGTTCTTATATTCGCACTGCAGACTCCCATATCATGCCTGGTTGGCTGGTTCGTGATCGTAACAAGAACACCCTACAGGATATACGACCGCATCGAGATCGGAGACAGGGTCAGGGGGGATGTTATAGACATATCGATAATGCATACGAAGATCAGGGAGTTTATGGGGGATGATATGACAGGCAACATAGTAAGTGTCCCGAACAGCATTATCCTGGCGGAATTTGTGACAAATTACACCCTGGATGTCCCGTATGTCTGGGATGAGGTAAAGGTTTCAATAACATATGAAAGTGACCTTAAACTGGCTGAGGAGATAGTTAGGGAATCTACATCAGAGGTGGTGGGGGATGTGATGAAACATGCGGTCGTGGCCGTAAAACCGTTCCTGAGAAGAACCCCCATGAACCGATACCTTTACGATGAGCCGCAAATACTGGTGGATTTAAAGGACTCGTGTGTTGAGGTTGCTGCCCGCTATCTTTACAGGGCAAGGGGCAGAAGAACTGCAAGAACCGAGATTTATGAAAAGATCCTTGAGAGGATCAACGAAGAAGAAAGGGTCGAGATCGCTTACCCGCACATGCAGATCGTTTACAAGAAATAGTTTTACATTTTCTTTTTTATTTTAAAAGAATAAAATAATATTAAGAAATGGCAAGATTTCCAGAGGCAGAAGCAAGACTGTTTAAGGGCGTGTGCATGAAGTGCGGTGCGAGAAA
>MCBC01000123.1 GCA_001723855.1 Candidatus Altarchaeales archaeon WOR_SM1_86-2
ACCCTCCTCATGATCTTGCCGCTTCTCGTTTTCGGCAGGGTGTTGACCTGGACCATTTCCCCTATGACCGCAATAGGTCCCAACTCGCCTCTAACCTGCTGTTTTAACTCTTTCATCAACTCCCCGGTAAGCTCGTAACCATGCTTCAGTATTATAAACGCCTTTATAACTTCCCCTTTTATCGGATCCGGCTTTCCAATTACCGCCGCCTCGGCAACCGCATTGTGTGAAACGAATGCTGATTCGACCTCGCTTGTCCCCAGACGGTGTCCCGCTATCTTCAAAACATCATCCGATCTTCCCTGTATCCAGAAATACCCGTCCTCGTCGATTCTTGCAACATCCCCCGCACAATAAACGTCTCCCGGGACAACGGTCCAGTACGTGCTTATGTACCTGTCCGGGTTTTTATAAATGGTCCTGAGCATTGCAGGCCATGGGGTCTTAATGATCAGGTGCCCCCCGTTTCCCACTGGCACGGGGTTTCCTTCCTTGTCAACAACTTCCGCTTCTATCCCGGGAAGTGGTTTTGTCGCGGACCCTGGTTTCAGGGGGGTTGTGGGCATCGGGGAAATCATAAATGTCCCGGTTTCCGTCTGCCACCAGGTATCAATTACAGGCAATTTTTCTTTTCCAACATTTTTATAGTACCACATCCATGCTTCCGGGTTTATCGGCTCCCCGACGGTCCCCAGTATTCTAAGCGTCGATAGATCATAACGGTTAGGGTACTCTTCACCAAATCTCATCAGGTGCCTTATGGCAGTTGGCGCGGTATAGAATTGGGTGACGCCGTATTTTTCAACAACGCTCCACCACACACCCGGATCCGGGTAGTCGGGAGCCCCTTCAAACACAATGGTTGTCGTTCCAAGAAGCAGCGGACCATATACTATATAACTGTGCCCGGTAACCCACCCGATATCTGCGGTACACCACCATATGTCACCGTCATGGATGTCAAATACATCCCCCAGGGTGGTCGCCGTGCCGACCATATATCCGCCGTTCGTATGCAAAACACCTTTCGGCTTCCCCGTGCTTCCGGAAGTATACAGTATATAAAGCGGATCCTCCGCATCCATCACCTCCGCTTCGCATTCCTCGGATTCATCCTTTATTAACTCGTCATAGAGCACCTCTTTACCGTCCGAACCTGGCATTTTTACGGGATTCCCCATGTGCTTCACCACTACAGTCATTTCAACGGTCGGGCACCTAAGAACAGCCTTATCAGAAACCTTTTTCAGATCAATGATGCGTCCTCTGCGGGCTGTTCCGTCTGCCGTTATCAGGACCTTGGCTTCCGCGTCGTTTATTCTCCCGGCAAGCGCTCCCTCGCTGAATCCCGCGTAAACAACGCTGTGCACCGCACCTATCTTGGCGCAGGCAAGCATTGAAACCACAAGTTCAGGGCACATCGGAAGATACATCGCAACCCTGTCTCCTTTTTCGACGCCAAGCCGTTTCAGAGCGTTTGCCATCCTGTTGACCTCCCCGTACAACTCATGGTATGTGAACTTTTTTTCATCACCTCTTTCATTTACATACAAAACCGCAACCTGATCCCTTCTGGGGGTGTTCACCCACCTGTCAACGGCGTTGTATGTGATATTCGTTTTCCCTCCGACAAACCATTTATAGAACGGTTTACCTGTGTCGTCCAAGACCTTATCCCATTTCTCAAACCATTCAAAATTCCCTGCTTTTTTTCCCCAGTATCTTTCTATATCCCTTCCTTTCTCCAGTTCCCCGTTCCAGTCTTTTACATTTGCCCTTTCAATCACCTCCTTTCTGGGGCGAAACACCCGCTCCTCCATAAGCAAGACATCAGTGTCTTTAACAATTTCATCCGTCATTTTTAATTTTTTTATTAAATGAAAATTACTTATATGCCCATATGTTAATAAGGATTACATAAAAATAAAAGTGGACAGCGTGTTGTTATGGATACTGGGAAGCACATTTTTAGTCAGTCTGATATCGTTTGTCGGGGTATTAACATTAGTTTTAAAAGAAAAATTACTGGGTAAGATTCTCCTGATCCTCGTGGCTTTATCTGCAGGGGCATTAATAGGGGGGGCATTTCTGCACTTGCTGCCGGAGGCGATTATTGAGGTGGGCGGCAGCGCAGATGCTGTTCTGAATATATTCTTGTATTTGCTTTTTGGTTTCTGCCTTTTCTTTGTCCTGGAGCAGTTCATCAGCTGGCACCATCACCACGGCAGCCATGATGAAGAATGCGGGATAAAACCGTTTTCCTACCTGATCCTAATTTCCGATGGGATACATAATTTCATTGACGGTTTGATTATAGCAGGAAGTTTTGCGGTTAACCCTGCGGTTGGAGTGGTCACCACCCTGGCGGTAGCGTTACACGAAATCCCCCAGGAGCTGGGCGACTTCGGGGTTCTTGTTTACGGCGGTTTTGATAAAGCCAGGGCGCTGCTCCTTAACTTTGTATCGGGATTGACGGCGATTTTCGGCGGAATTGCAGGGTATTTCCTCTACACCTGGATAGAGGGCTCAATCGTCTACCTTCTGCCTTTCGCAGCAGGACATTTCATCTATATAGCCTCCTCGGACCTGATCCCTGAAATCAAGCACAAAGAAAATCTTAAAAAATCGTTGATACACTTTGCCGTATTTTTAATTGGAATAGGACTTATGTTGGCGATGAAAATAATATTTGCGGATTAAAATTGGTGATAAGATGAAAATAAATTTTGCCGGCATAGTTGATCATTCAACCATAGATTACCCTGGAAAAATCTCGGCGGTGGTTTATCTGTGCGGCTGCCCGTACAGATGCCCGTGGTGCCAGAACCCGGAACTTGTCCTGGAAGATGAGAGCGTATGCATGAAGGTGGATCCGGATGAGATAATTGAGCAGTTGAAAGAGAATTTTTTGCTTGACTCCGTATGCATCACCGGGGGCGAGCCATTGATGCAGCCGTCAACGCTTGACCTCTTGAAGAAAATAAAGAAGGAAACCAACCTTTTGCTAAAGATAGATCACAACGGATATTTTCCTGAAAGATTAAAAAAAGCCCTGCCTTATCTGGATTTTCTCACAACGGACATAAAGGCACCGCTTGATGAAAGGTACGGGAAAGCGATCGGTTTGCCGGACCGCTGGGAGGAAGTTGTTGAAAGGGTAAAAGAAAGTAACGAGATTCTAAAGAACTGGGAGGGTAAAAAAGAAGCTCGCACAACCATTGTCCCCGGTTTGGTTGAAACTTTAAATGATGTGATTGCAATTTCAAAAGTTGTTGGTGACGTGGGTTTTGAAATCTACACCCTGCAGCAATTCCGCCCGGAAAAAACGCTGGATCCGGGATTTAAATTTGTTAGAAGCCCGGGTCTTGAAAAAATGCAGGGACTCGGTAGAGAAGCAAAGAAATACCTGCCGGATATAAAGGTGCAGATCGTTACACGGGAGAGGGGGTTTGAGGAGATTACGGTTTAACTTATTTTTTAGTCTTAATTCTTAATTTTAATTAAAATGGTACGGGTTGATAAAGAAAAATGCACAGGATGTGGAAAATGTGTTGAAGTCTGCGGTTTTGACGCCCTTAGACTGGAGGGGGGGAAGGTTGTTGCGGATGATGAGAAATGCATTAATTGCGATATGTGCGCCGGGCACTGCCCCGTAAATGCTATGTCCGCGGAGAAATCGGGCGGCAAAAAGAAAGCAGGATTGATAAAAAAATGGGCCCGCAGTTATGCGGAAAGGAACGGATTCAGACTAAATCCGGAAAATAAGGCCGTGGATATGATCATAGAGGGTCTGATGCTCAACGAAGAAAACCATGGGGCAAGATACTGCCCCTGCAGGATAGAAAGGGTGAAAGGGGATATATGCCCCTGTGTTTATCACAAAAAAGAGATAGAGGAGAAAGGAGAATGCCACTGTCAATTTTTTGTCGGCGGGGATCGGTAAGGGAAACAGGACGGCATACAAGATAATATATTTTATTAAAAAAAGGATGATAACGCACAGTGAAGAAATGGAATCAGATTTCAGGGGTGTGATTATTGACATAGAGACAGTGGGTGATTTTGATAACCATTACGGGGATTCCAGGCGATGTAGAAATATAAGACCCGTGGTATTTGGTTTTATCGACAGTGGATCACTCCAGATATATTGTGCCGAACATCCGGATGAAATTGAACGCCTGATCAGGATAATCTCGGAAACTCTGCCGGAATTAGAAAGACCGCTTTACGCATTCAACGCGAATTTTGAAATGAGTGTCCTCTTCCATACCCTGGGCAAAGAGATCCGGTTTGAAAGAGAATTGAATATAGAGAGATACGAGGGAAAGGGTGTGTGTCGCCTAGGTCTGGGGATCCCCAATTATGATGACCCGTTTAAGGATAACGGGTATGAATGCATGAAAGCGTGGTGGGCGGGAGAATTCGATAATGTAATTGCCCACAACAGAAGCTGTCTTTTGAAAGAAAGGGATATTTTGTTAAAAAGAGGTTACAGGGAGCCAGACAAATTAAGGTTTGTTAAAGGATAGAAAGTTATGGACCTTATTTATTTAAGAAAGTTAAATTAGCTGTTTAATTAGTTTAACATTTTGATTTAGTGAAATGAAAGTAGTTGGCATTGATCTTGCTGGAAATCCAAAAAATCCAACCGGGTTTTGTATTTTAAGTGTTGGGGAGAATAAAAAAATCGCTATGGCAAAGATTCTTAGGTCGGATGAAGAAATACTTGGCGAATTGAAGAAGTCGGATGCCGGTCTGGTAGCCATTGATGCCCCGCTTACGTTTAAGGGAGAAAACAGGATGTGTGATGATGAACTGAGAATTTATGGTGCTCTGCCTCCGACACTCCGGGGAATGACAAAACTGGCTGAAAGGGGCACGAAACTTGCAGGTAAGTTAAAAAAATTAAATTTTGAGGTAATAGAGGTTTTTCCCACCGCATCCGCAAAAATCCTGGGTTTTTACGATAAAAAGGAGATTGTCATGCAGAAAAGGCTGATAAGCGCGGGCATCGGGGGTCTGGAGGACCGCATTTTA